>NZ_JCABYM010000077.1:22302-45255 GCF_059499385.1 Limnoglobus sp.
GGCGGGGGGTTGGGCGGCGATCCGCGGGGGGGCCCCGGGGCGGGGCGGCGGGGGGGGGGGGGCCGCCCCCCCCCCCCCCGGCGCCCCCGCCGGGGGTCCCACGGCGATCGTCCGGCGCAGCCCTTCTCACGTCGCGCGGGTATAATCCCCACGCTCCCTCTCGTCCTCCGATTCCCCGCGTGCGGCCCATGCACCTGTCCCCGTGGCTGACGTTCCGGCAAGCGAAGGACGCCATCCGCAACGGCCGGCCCGAGGACGCGCACCGGCAACTCGCGCCGCTCGCCGCCGAGGGTTACCGCAAGGCCGGGCGGCTGCTCCGGGACGTGGCCGCCGCCTACGTCGCCCGCGGGGAGAAGGCCCTCCGCGCCGACAACCCGGAGGCCGCCTGGAAGGACCTGCTCGCCGCCGAGGCGCTCAACACCGGCGACTCGCGGGTGTCCACCCTCCGCACCGCGCTCACCCGCATAGGCGTCGCCGAGTGCGCCGCCGCCCTGGAGGCCGGGCGGCCGATGCACGTCCTCGCCGTCGTCGGTCGGTTGCGGGACCGCCACACGCAGCGGCCGGACCTGGACGCGATGGAGGGCATCGCCCAGGACTGGGTGATGGCCGCCGAGATGGCCGACCGCGGCGATTTCCTGTTGGCGAAGTCCACGCTCGAACGGCTCCGCTCCCGCCTCGTCATGTCTCCGGCCACCGGCCTCGACGCCTTCATTCAACAACTCGACCACCGGCACGAGCGGTTCCGCACGGCCGTCGCGCACCTGTCGGAGGCGGCCGACGCGCACACGTGGGCGGACGCCGCGAAGTGGGCGGCGGAGGTCACGGCCGTCGCCCCGAACCACCGCGAGGCCCGCACGATCCAGCTCCGGGCGTGGGAGTCGCTGAAGCCGGCCACCGCCAGCTACCACCCGTCCGAGGACGTGCCGTCGGAGCCGCAGCCGTCCGTCCGAGCGTTCGCGCCGCTGTCGTCCAACGGCAGCGCGTCCGGCCCGGTGGGGATGCCGAAGCGGTTCCTGCTCTGGATCGACGGCGTCGGCGGCTACCTCGTGTGCCTGGCGAACCGGGTGACGTTCGGGCAGGCGACGGCCGACGCGCCGATCGACGTGCCGTTGTTCGCCGACGTGTCCCGGATGCACGCGGAGCTGGCCCGCGACGGCGAGGGGTACGTGGTCGAGTCGTCCCGCGGGCTGCACGTCAACGGGGCGGCGAACGAGCGGTCCGTGCTGAAGTGCGGCGACCGGGTGACGCTCGGCGCGTCGTGCCAGTTCCTGTTCAAGCAGCCCGTCCCGATCAGCCCGTCGGCCCGGCTGGAGCTGGTCAGCGGCCACCGGCTGCCGCTGGCCGTGGACGGCGTGCTCTTGATGGCGGACAACCTCATCCTGGGGCCGGGGAATCAAACGCACATCGTCCTGCCGTGGGCGGCGTCGAACGTGATCCTGTACCGCGGCAAGGACGGGCTGGGGGTGAAGTTCGCCGGCCCGTTCACGGTGGACAACAGCCCGTGCCGGGAGCGGGCGAACCTGACGCTGCCGGCGTCCGTGGCGGCCGAGTCGTTCTCGTTCACGATCGAGCCGGTCGGGGCGCGGCTGTGAACGAGCGGCGAAAGAACGCTTATCGCTATCTGCTCTATCAAGCGATGCTTGAAATTCGCCCGATTCAGTGGGTAACACCGCGAGGCTGGCGTGCGTGGAGCCTCCTCCATCTGCGGCGGCACTGGCGGCGGGCGGAGTACGCGGGGGCGGTCGCCGACTGGCTGCACAACTTGGCGTTCTTCGCGGCCTTCGATTTTGACCGTTTCCGTGAGGATTGGTTCTGGAGGGACTTCGAGACGATTCGGTCGCAGTTCCCGGAATTCAATCTTGAGCGGTATCGAGAACACTTCGAGAAGCAACTGACGGCTTCCCCGCGGGGATGACGTGGGAGCGAGTGTCTCCGTAGAACGGAAGACGGCCACCGAATCTCTCGCCCTTCTTCACCCCGAAGGGGTGGGACATGTCAGCCCAGGGCAACGCCCTGGGGTAGACCGCCACCCGAATGCAACAAGCCCTGAAAGGGCGGAAGAGTGTTCCGCCCTTTCAGGGCTTGCCTCCGCGGGTGTCCCACCCAGGGCGTTGCCCTGGGCTGACCTGTCCCAGGCTTTCAGCCTGAAAACCAAGCCCGGCGAACTGGCGAGACCGCCTCAACGGGGCGGGTGGCAAAGTCTTCTCCGCCCCGTACCGATCTCAATGCCCCCGTTCACGACCGCTTCAACAACTCTTCCGCCCCCTCGTCCTTGAGCTTCGCGGCCAGCTCCTGGCCCACGGCCAGCGGTGTCGCCGCGTCGCCCCGGTGCGTCGCCGCGATGCGGCGGCGGCCGTCCTCCGATAGCACCGCCCCGCGGACCGTCAGCACGCCGTCTTCGACCTTCGACGTTGCGCCGATGGGGACCAAACAGCCGCCGCCGAGCGCCCAGAGCATCGCCCGCTCGGCCAGCACGCGGGACCACGTCTCGGCGTGCGTGACCGCTTCCAGAATCTCCCGCGTCTCCGAGTCGGAGTCGCGGCACTCCAGCCCGATCGCGCCCTGGCCGACGGCCGGGAACATCCAGCCCTGGTCGAGAATCTCCGTAATGCGGGCCGCCAACCCCAACCGCGCCAGCCCGGCCTCGGCGAGGATGATGCCGTCGAGGGCCTGCTCGTCGAGCTTCCGCAGCCGCGTGTCCACGTTGCCGCGGAGTTCGACCAGCTTCAGGTCCGGCCGGTAGTTCAGCACCTGCGCCCGCCGTCGCAGGCTGCTCGTGCCGATAGTCGCGCCCGGCGGCAGGTCGTCGAAGCGCGCGTACTTCGTCGAAACGAATGCGTCGCCGTTCGGGGCGCGTTCCGGCGTCGCGGCCAGCACCACGCCGTCGGTCGGGATGGTCGGCAAGTCCTTCAGGCTGTGGACGGCCACGTCCGCGGTTCCGTCCAAGATGGCGTTCTGGATCGCCTTCGTGAACACGCCGAACCCGCCCATCGCGGACAGGGCGGACGCCTGGTCGCGGTCGCCGTGCGTCTCGATGCGGACCAGTTCCACCGGCCGCGGCGCGATCACCGGGCGAATCAGGGCGGCGACGTGGTTCGCTTGCCAGAGCGCGAGCGGGCTGCCGCGGGTTCCGAGTTTCAACGGAGTCATCGGGAAAGTCTAGGAAAAAGAGAAAGCCCGCGGACGAACGTCCGCGGGCCGTGCGTGTCACCGTCGGGGCTTACCAGTCGCCGCCGCCGCCGAAGTCACCGCCGCCACCGCCCCAGTCGCCACCGCCGCCGGCGTCGCCGCCGCCCCAGTCGCCCCCGCCGGCGTCACCGCCGCCGGAGTCGCCCCAGTCGCCGCCGCCGTCGCCGGCCTCACCGCCGCCGTCGTAGTTGCCGTCGCCGGTGTCGGCCGTGCCGTCGTTGCCGTAGCTGTCGCCGGCCATCGCGTCGTTGTACGAGCTGCCGCCGAAGAAGTTGTTGTACATCCACATGCCGGCGGCCGCGCCGAACATGCCGCCGAGGAGGCTGGTGAAGAACCCGCCGCCCCCGCCGTACCCCGGCCCGCCGCCGTAGCCGCCGCCACCGTACCCGCCACCGCCGCCGGTGAAGGCGCGAATGAGCGCGGTGACGAGCCAGACGCCGAGGAGGATGCACAGGATCATGCAAATCCAGCCGCCCACGCCGCTCCCCTTCCGTTCGTTGTGAACCTGGTTGCCGCCCGACGCCTTGTGGCCGGCTTCTGGGGCGGACGTGTCCTTGAGGTCCGAAATCACCAGTTCGGTGGCGGACATCAGGGCCGCGTCCATCTCCTTCTTCGCCGGATCGCCCGCGACCTTTCCGTCGTGGAGCGTTTTCAACGCGCGGTTGAACACGGCGTTGATCTCCGACAGCTTCTTGTCTGTCATGTGGCGGTGAACGTCGGACTGCTCGTCCGACACGGCCGCCGCGAAATAGTTCTTGTCCGTGTGGTACAGCAGGACGAACACGTCCCCCTTGCGGTCCTTCGACCGCGCGAGGTCCTTCGCCCAATCCTTGAAGAACCGGCCGCGGGTGTCCGCCTCCTTCTTCGCCGCGTCGAACGCCGCCTTCTTGCCCTCGGGGATCGAGTCCACCGTGTAGACGAAGAAGTGCGTCGTACTCTTGAACTCGGTCCCGTCGAAGGCGTCTTTCGCCTTCGTCACCCCCTCGGTGCTGAACAGCCCGCCTTTATCATCGACCTTCATGACCCCGTGGACCGGGACCTTCTCGGCCCGGATCGGGGTCGCCGTCAGGCCGCCCGCCAGCACGGCCGCGGCGATCGCCAAGCCTCGGAATAGTCGGTTCATGGTTTCAGTCCTCACCCTGCGGATGTTAGGGCCAACGGATCGCCGTTGTCGTGGTATTTTACCACTCGCATTCTCAGGTATTTCCCGAAAACGGTCCACGGAATTCCGATTTTCGGCCGTTGGGACCGGCGGCCGGCGGGTCTATCATGTCCGACAGTTATCACCGGCCGCAAGGCCGGCACGAGGAATCGGTTCCGCCACGTCCATTTGTAGTCGTGGGCAGAGGTGATTCGCGGTCGGAAGGCGAGGATTTGACATGCGGATGCGGGCGACGACGATCTGCGCGGTGCGGACCCCGGCCGGGGCGGCGATGGCCGGCGACGGGCAGGTGACGCTCGGCCAGGTCGTCATGAAGAACGACGCGAAGAAGATTCGCAAACTCTACGACGGCAAGGTCGTGGCCGGGTTCGCCGGGGCCGCCGCGGACGCCTTTTCCCTGCTCGAACGGTTCGAGGCGAAGCTGCGGGACCACCAGGGGAGCGTCCCCCGCGCCGCGACGGAACTGGCGAAGGAGTGGCGGACCGACCGCGTCCTCCGCCGGCTGGAGGCGATGCTCGTGGTGATGGACCGCGACAACCTGTTGCTGGTCAGCGGGACCGGTGACGTGATCGCGCCGACGGACAGCGTGCTCGCCATCGGCAGCGGTGGCCCGTTCGCGCTGGCCGCGGCGCGGGCGTTGCTGGCACATACGACCATGAAGCCCGGCGAGGTCGTGCGGCGGGCGCTGGAAATCGCCGGCGAGATTTGCATCTACACGAACAAGTCGATCGAAGTGGTGGAGTTGCCATGACCCCCGAAGCCGAGGGATTCCGCGAACAACTGCGGGAAATGATGCCGGAACTGGCGGACCGGTTCGGGGTTGCGACGCTCGGGCTGTTCGGCAGCCGGGTCCGCGGGGACCACCGGCCGGACAGCGACCTGGACGTGCTGGTCGAGTTCCGATCGGACGCGCGGCCGTCGTTGTTCACCCTGAGCGAACTCGTGCTGACGCTCGAAGAACGACTCGGCGTGCCCGTGGACATCGCTCTCCGGAAGAATCTGAAGCCTCTCTTGCAGCCGGGCATCTTGCAGGAGGAGGTGCGGGTATGAGCCGGAAGGACGACGGGGCCGTACTCGCGGACATGATCGACGCGGCCGAGCGGGCGATTCGGTACGCGGAGGGCAGTTCCCCGGACGCTCTCGCGACCGACACGATGCGGGCCGACGCCATCCTCCGGGTGCTCGGCGTCATGGGCGAGGCGGTGACACGGCTGACGGCCGAGACGCAGGCCCGGTTCCCCGCCGTCCCGTGGGCGAAGATGAAGGCCATGCGGAACCTGTTGATTCACCGGTACGACCGCGTCGAGGCCGCCATCGTCTGGGAGACCGTCACCGTCTCGGTCCCGGCCACGCTCGCCGAACTTCGGGCCACCCAACAGCAACTCGTGACCGAACAGCAGCCCCCGCCGGCGGAGAACTCGTGATGGCCGACTCCCTCACCCCCCGGCAGATCGTCGCCGAGCTGGACAAGCACATCGTCGGGCAGGCGGCCGCGAAGAAGGCCGTCGCCGTCGCCATCCGCAATCGGTGGCGGCGGCAACAACTCCCCGACGATTTACGGAAGGCCGTCACGCCCAAGAACATCATCCTCATCGGGCCGACCGGCGTGGGCAAGACCGAGATCGCCCGGCGGCTCGCGGAACTCGTCGGCGCGCCGTTCATCAAGGTCGAGGCGACGAAGTTCACCGAGGTCGGGTACGTCGGCCGGGACGTGGACGGCATGGTCCGCGACCTGACCGAGTCCGCCATCGGGCTGGTGAAGCAGAAGCAGCGGGAGCGGCTCTGGTCGAAGGCGAACGACCGGGTCAACGACCGGCTGCTCGACCTGCTCGTGCCGGCGAAGAAGCTCGCCCCGTGGGAGCCGGACGCGGAGAAGGAGGAAGAGGAGAAGCGCGCCCGTACCCGCGAGAAGTTCCGCGCCATGCTCCTGGCCGGCGAGTTGGAGGACCGCGTCGTCGAACTCAGTTTGGAACAGAAGACGACGCCGGTGCAAATCTTCTCCAACATGGGCATGGAGAACATGGACGTGAACCTCCAGAACATGTTCGAGCAGATCATGCCGAAGAACAACCAGCCCCGGCAGGTCCCCGTCAAGGAGGCCCGCAAGGTCCTGTTGGAACAGGAGACGGAGGCGCTGATCGACCGGTCGCTCGTCGCGGAAGAAGCGGTCGAGTTGGTGCAGAACCACGGCATCATCTTCCTGGACGAGATCGACAAGATTTGCGGCCCCGAGAGCGGCGGCGGCCGCGGGCCGGACGTGTCCCGCCAGGGCGTGCAGCGGGACCTGCTGCCGGTGGTGGAAGGGACGACGATCAACACGAAGTACGGCCCGGTGAAGACGGATCACATCCTGTTCATCGCGGCCGGGGCGTTCCACGTCTCGAAGCCGAGCGACCTGATGCCGGAGCTGCAGGGGCGGTTCCCGATCCGCGTCGAGCTGACCGACCTGACGCGGGACGACTTCTTGCGCATCCTGACGGAGCCGAAGCACTCGCTGACGAAGCAGTACAGCGAGTTGCTGAAGACGGAGGGGATCGACCTGACGTTCGCGGCGGACGGCGTCGGCGCGATCGCGGACGTGGCGTTCGAGCTGAACCGTTCGACGCAGAACATCGGGGCACGGCGGCTGCACACGATCCTGGAGAAGGTGGCCGAGGAGTACAGCTTCGAGGGGCCGGACCTGGCGGAGAAGGTCGTCCGCATCGACGCGGCGACGGTGGCGGCGAAGGTCGGCCCGATCGCGCGGAACGAGGACCTGAGCAAGTACATCTTGTAGGCTGGGTCACGGTGTGGCGAACGGCACGGCGTAAGCGTGCCGGTGGGGGCCGCGGCGAGCGACACCGGCACGCTTACGCCGTGCCGTTCGCCTTCCTAACTCTCCCCCCGGCTCTGCAAGGGAGAGGGGACAAACCCCGCTGGGCCTCGTAGACTCGACTCACCCTACTAAAGGGCGCAATCGCTATAATCGGCACGCGAATTGCTGTAAGTCTTACACGTCTGGTATTTGCCTTCCCGTCTGGCTCCGCCTATAAACTACCTAGCTTGTCTGGCCGTCCCGGCTTGCTTCGCACGGAGGTCCGCCCAAAGCGTGAGAGGACGCGAAATGCTGCTTCACTTGGGTGCGTATCGGTTCAAGCAAGCCGACTCGCCCGCGGAGTTGGAGCAGGTCCATCGGTTGAACTATCAAACCTTCGTGCGGGAAATCCCCCAGCACGCCGACACCGGGACCGGGCAACTCGTCGATAAATTCCACGACAAGAACCAGTACCTCATCGCGCTCAAGGGCGACGCCCTCGTCGGCATGATGGCGTGGTGCGACCGCCCGCCGTTCTCGATCGCCGGCCGGCTGCCGGACCCGACGGTCCTGGACGACCCCGCCCTGAAGCCGGTCGAGGTCCGGCTGCTCGCCGTCGTTCCGGAGGAGCGGAACTCGCCGGTCACGAGCGGGTTGTTCTGGCTGCTGTACCAGTTGGCGACGCCGATGGGGTGGACGCACTTCGTGATCTCCGGCGTCCGCGAGCAGCGGCCGCTGCACGACCACCTGGGGTTCGAGCCGCTCGGCCCGCCGGTCGGCACGGAGCAGGCGATGTTCACCCCGATGTGGCTGCCGGTCGGGAAGCTGGACGAGACGATGGGCCGGGCGATGAAACTTTGGCAGAAGCGGTTGGACCGCGGGATTAACTAACCACGGAGGCATCCCCGCCCAGGGAGGGGGCGGGCGGACGGACCGAGATTCGGAGGCACCGAGGACACAATGAGTCGCACCCTGACGCCCCCCAAGCCGACCCGCCCCGTAGGGCGGTCCGCGTTCCCCGAGGCGGTCTGCCTGCTGCCCGGCCCGGTGGCCATCGCCCCGCGCGTGACGGCCGCGTTCCACAAGCCGCTCGTCTACCACCGGGCGGACGAGTTCGTCCCGCTGTTCGAGGGCGTCCGCGCGAAGCTGTCGAACATGGTCGGCGGCAAGCCGGTCGCCCTGTTCATCGGCAGCGGCACGCTAGCGAACGACGCCGTCGCCGCGACCCTCGCGGCTGATGTCAAACGCGACAACGGCCTCGTGCTCGTCTCCGGCGAGTTCGGCGAGCGGCTGCTGAAACAAGCGACGCAGTCCGGCCTGTCGCCCCGCGTGCTGACGTGGGACTGGGGCCGGGCGTGGCAGCTCGACGAGGTGGAAGCGGCGTTCAAATCAATGCCGCCGGGCGGGTGGGTGTGGGGGGCGCACCACGAGACGAGCACCGGCGTACTGAACGACCTGCCGGGCCTCGTGGCGCTGGCGAAGAAGTACGGCCACCGCGTCTGCGTGGACTGCGTCAGCAGCCTGGCGACCGTGCCGGTCGATCTGTCCGGCGTGTACCTCGCGACCGGCGCGAGCGGCAAGGCGGTCGGTAGTTATGCCGGCGTCGCGTTCGTGTTCGCGGACCCGGCGGAGTTGGCGCACTTAGACCGCAGCCGCATCCCGACGTACCTGGACGTGGCCGCGACGGTGACGACGACCGGCCCGCGGTTCACGGCCCCGTCGCCGCTGATCCTGGCGCTCGACGCGGCCCTCGACACGTTCGCGACGGCCGAGCGGCGCGAGACCCGGTTCCGGCAGATCGCGGACCTCGGCGGGTACGTCCGGCGGCGGCTGCGGGCGGCCGGGTTCGAGCCGCTGGCGGCGGACGATGTCGCGAGTCCGGCGATCGTGACGTTCGCCCCGTCGGGGGACGTGTCGAGCGCCGCGTTCGTGGCGATGTGCCGGGCGTGGGGCTACCAGATCGCCGGGCAGAGCGGCTACCTGGCCGACCGCCGGCTAGTGCAGCTGGCGGTGATGGGCCACGTCTCGCGGGCCGACGTGGAGCCGCTGCTGGACCGGCTGGGGTGAGGGTACAACTTCAACTGGATGACGACCGTTATATAGCCGCCGGCTTGCCGGCGGGGTTTTGCGACACCGAAAACCCCGCCGGCAAGCCGGCGGCTATATAAGGATGGCGTCGTCGCACAATTCCGTTACTCCCCCGGCGCGTCCGGGGCGAACCCGCGGCGCATCGTGTTCTCCGTGACCGTCCGCGGCAGCACGAACTGCAACAGGTAGTCCGGCCCGCCGGCCTTCGACCCGATCCCGCTCAGCTTGAACCCGCCGAACGGCTGGCGGTTCACCAGCGCCCCGGTACACTTCCGGTTCACGTACAGGTTGCCGACCCGGAACCGCCGCTTCACGGCCGCGATGTTCTCCGGGCTGCGGCTGAACACCGCCCCGGTCAGCGCGTACTTCACGCCGTTCGCGAGGCGAATCGCGTCGTCAAGGTCCTTCGCCTTCATGACGGACAGCACCGGGCCGAAGAACTCGTCCTGCGCGAGCGGACTCGTTTCGGGAACGTCGGCGAAGACCGTCGGGCCGACAAAGAAGCCACGGGACGAGAGGTCGCCGAGGTCAGTCTGGTGGAGCAACTTCGCGTCCTTCTTCCCGGCCTCGACTGCCTTCCGCAGCCGCTCCTGGCTCTCGCGGTCGATGACCGGGCCGACGGAACAGCCGGGCAGTTCTGCCGGAGACACCGTCAGGCTCTTCGTCGCCTCGACCAGCCGCGTCAGGAACTGGTCGTAGATGCCGGCGAGGACGATGGCGCGGCTGCCGGCCGAGCACTTCTGCCCGGCGTAGCCGAAGGCCGCGTCCACGACGCCGCGGACGGCCTCGTCCAGGTCCGCGTCCGAATCGACGATGATCGCGTTCTTGCCGCCCATCTCGGCGATCACCTTCTTGACGTGCGTCTGGCCGCCGGGCGTTTTGGACGCCGCCTCGTTGATCGCGAGCGCTACCTTCAGCGACCCGGTGAACGCGATCAGCGCCACGTCAGGATGTTCCACCAGAACCGGGCCGATCTCCTCGCCGACGCCGGGGAGGAAGTTCACCACGCCCGGCGGCAGCCCGGCTTCGAGGATGACTTCCATCAGCTTCGCGCCGACGACCGACGACTGCTCCGCCGGCTTGAGGATGACCGTGTTGCCGGTGACGAGCGCGGCGGTCGCCATGCCGCAGAGGATGGCGAGCGGGAAGTTCCACGGCGCGATCACGACCGCGACGCCGCGCGGCTCGTAGAAGTATGCGTTCTCCTCGCCGGGCAGGTTCACGTCGTGGCCTTGCAGCCGCTCGCCTTCGAGGGCGTAGTACTCGCAGAAGTCGATGGCCTCCGCCACGTCGGCGTCGGCCTCCCGCCAGGGTTTGCCGACCTCCAGCACGATCCACGCGGCCAGCTCGAACCGGCGGCGGCGGAACCCGGCGGCGATCTTCCGCAGGAACGCGGCCCGCTCCGCCGTCGGCCGGTCGCGCCAGGAATCGAAGGCTTTCAGCGACGAGGCGACGGCCTTCTTCGCCAGGTCCGGCGTGGCCGCGCCGCACCTGCCGACGATCTCCGTGGCGTGCGACGGGTTCACGGACGTGATCGCGAGCGTCGTCGGAACCGGCACGTTGTCGATGACGACCGGGTACTCGCGGCCGAACTGGGCGCGGACGGCGGCGAGGGCTTTCCGCATGGCGGCGCGGTTCTCTTCCTTCGCGAAGTCGGCGAGCGGTTCGTTGCGGAAACTCCCCACGGACGTTCGTCCGTGGGCTTTCGCCCCTTCTGATTCTTCCCAGACTTCACTCTGCTGACTTCTGACCTCTGACTTCTGACCTCTGACTTCCGGGTTCATCAACAGCACCTCTTCGGGGACGCCGTCCGCGAAACTCGCCCGTAGGAAGGAATCGTTCGACGTGTTCTCCAGCAGCCGCCGCACCAGGTACGCCATCCCCGGCAGCAGCTCGCCGTAGGGGGTGTAGATGCGGACCCGGTGGCCGAGCGACGTGACGGACGCCTTCAGCGGGTCGGCCATGCCGTAGAGCATCTGGAATTCGTAGCGGCGCGGGGGAACTTGCAGCTCCTCCGCGACGGCCATCGCGTGGGCCATGCTGCGGACGTTGTGGCTGGCGAACGCCGGCGTCATCCAGTCGGCGTTCGCCAACAGCAACCGGCTGCACCGCTCGAAGCTCGCGTCGCTCTGCCACTTCTGCGTGAACACCGGGACCGGCCAGTCCTGCTGGGCCGCGATCACCGTCTCGTAATCCCAGTACGCCCCCTTCACGAGGCGAATCCAGATCGGCGTGCGGCGGTCCGCCTTCACCCAGTCGAGCAGCTGGTGCAGGTCGTTCTCGGTGTCGGTCAGGTACGCCTGCATCGCGATGCCGACGTGCGGCCAGTCACGAAACTCCGGCTCGGTCAGCACGTCGCGGAAGATTTTCAGCGTCACGTCCTTGAACGAGTACTGCTCCATGTCGAAGTTCACGAACGCCCCGGTCCGCTTCGCCGCGAACAGGATCGGCCGCAGGCGGTTCAACACCGCCCGCTTCGTGCCCTCGGGATCAATCGGGTCGAACTGACTGAACAGCGCCGACAGCTTGACGGACACATTCACGCGGGGAATGGGGCCGCGGTCGTCGCGGTCGATCTCCGGGACCTCCGGCCAGGCGTTGACGGCGTGGGTCAGTCCGGCGATCAGGTCGAGGTACTGCTTCTGGACGTGGTCCGCCTCCGGCTCCGTCACCGTCGCCTCGCCGAGCAGGTCCACGGTGAACGTCTGCCCCTCGGCCCGCAGCCGCCGCACGGCTTCAATGGCTTCCGGCACGTTCGACCCGGCGATGAACTTCTTCGCCATCGCGTGCGAGTTCGCCCGCGCCGTCGCCGCCAGCAGCCGGGCCAGTGGCCCCCGCCGCGGGATGAACCGGATGCCGTGCCGGACCCACCACGGCAGGTCGGCCTTCGCCTCGGACAAATACTCGCGGAGGTGCTTCGATAACTCTCGCGGGTCGTGTAGGTACGGCAGCGTGTCCACGAACCGGAAGAGCTGAACCTTCAGCGCCTCGTTGCCCATCGACACGGCCATGAGCTGGTCGTTGAGCCACGCCTGGGTGAACGGCATCGGTCCGCCGCGGTCGAGCCGGGCGAAGATTTCCCGGCCGAAGGCCCGGACGCGGTCTTCCAGCACGCTGGTCATGGTGGTTCCGGTTTCCCCGCCCGCCCGGTCAACCCGGCGGCTATACTCTCATCATTGGCAACGCATGTTCAAGCAATCGACCGCCTCGCCGGTGAAGCGAAGGACGACGGCCATGGCCGATGAAAAGATCGGGAAGGTTAAAATCCTGAACACCCTCGGCACGGGTGCGCACAGCACCATTTTACACGTGCGGCGGGAGGCGGACGGGAAAGAGTTCGCCCTGAAATTAGTACCCGTCGAGGGCGAGGACGACAAGAAGTTCCTGGAGCAAGCCAAGCACGAATTCCGCGTCTCGCTCATGCTCAACCACCCCAACCTCGTCAAAGTGTGCGCGTTCGAGACGGAAACCGACTGGATGTTCCGGGTGAAGAAGGCGAAGCTCTTGATCGAGTACGTGGACGGCCAGACGCTCGACAAGGCGAAGCTGTTGAAGGTGTCGAAGCTGCTCCGCGTGTTCGAGCAGGTCGCGGCCGGCCTCGTCCACATGCACAAGCAGGGGGTCGTCCACGCGGACCTCAAGCCCGGCAACATCATGATGGGCAAGAACGGGACGGTCAAAATCATCGACTACGGGTTGGCCTGGATCAAGGGGGAGCCGAAGGACCGGGTGCAGGGGACGCCGGAGTACATGGCCCCGGAGACGGTCCAGCGGAAGATGATTAACGAGCGGACGGACATCTACAACTTCGGCGCGACGATGTACCGGCTGGTGACGCTGAAACTGCCGCCGACGATCATCCCCGGCGCGGAGGGGATCGAGATGACGGAGCGGCAGTACATGGACCAATTCGTGCCGGTGGACCAGATCAACAAGGGCGCGCCGAAGGAGTTGGTGGAACTGATTCACAAGTGCCTGAGCTTCAAGGCGAACAGCCGGCCGGAGCGGATGAGCGAAATCCAGGGCACGCTCGACCGGCTGGCGGACGAGGCCGGCGACCCCGACGACGGCGAATAACCGGCGGCCGCGGGCGAATAAGACAATGGCCCGCAGATGACGCAGACTTCGACGCAGATAAAGAGGATTAAAACCAAATCCGATTTTATCTTCTTCATCTGCGCCGAAGTCTGCGTCATCTGCGGGCCATTCTTCATAGGTCAATCCCATGCCCGACGCGACGCCGACGCCCGACCCGGCGGGCGAGCCGTACATCCCGCTGCGGGTCCCCGACCTCGTCGAACTCCTGTCCGCCGAGGCCGGCACGCCGGACCACGCCCCGCTTTCCGCCGAGCAGCACGCCGAGTTCAAGACGTTCGCCGAGTCGATGGCCGAGCGGGTCCACGCCGGGTTCCACAACATGCTCGGCCACCTCACGAACGCCTACGCCCCGTTCGACCCGGACAGCGACACGCTGCGCCTCCGCTCCGCCACGCAGGACGAGGAGACGGACGCGCTGGAACAACTGTTCACGACGTTCACGGTGCTGCTGGAGCGGGCCGGGTTCCACCACATGACGCGGGACGAGATCGAGACGACGATGCAGGGGGCGTCCCACTGGGGCATCGAGATGGCCGTGGACTGGTCGGTGTTCGACCGGGTGGACGTGTTCTACCGCGGGGCCGGGGTCGGGTGGCGGGTGCGGCGGCCGTGGTGGCGGTTGTTCCGGCCGCAGGACGTGCAAGTCCCGACGTTCAAGCGGGTGGTCGTCATCCTCCGGCAGAAGGAACACCCGCGGCTCGGCAAGAACCCGGACACGCACAGCGTGTTCCTGAAGCTGTTCAAGGACATCCCGCAGATGGACATCGAGATGCTCCTGCCCGGCACGCGGCTGCGGATGCCGCGGGCGAAGCGGGGGCAACTCGGGGCGACGGTCCTCACCACGTTCTTCTACACCGCGTACAAGCTGGTCACGACCGTCTCGATCCCGGCGCTGTTGTCCGGCAGTCTGTTCGCGCTGTTCTCGCCGCTGGCGCTGCTGCTCGGGTACGGGTACAAGACGGTGTACAGCTTCCAGGTGTCGCGGAAGACGTACATGCTGCAACTGGCGCAGAGCCTGTACTACCAGGGCCTGGACACGAACGCCGGGGTGCTGCACCGCCTCTTCCACGACGCCGGCGAGCAGGAGGTGCGGCAGGTGCTGCTCGTGTACTTCTTCCTGTGGCGGTTCGCCGGGCCGACGGGGTGGACGGCCGCGGAGCTAGACGCGGCCATCGAGGGCGACCTGAAGAAGCGGCTCAACGAGCGGGTCGAGCTGCGGCCGCGGGACGCGTTGTCGCGGCTGGAGCGGCTGAAGATCGTGCGGCGGGTGGGCGAGCGGTACGTGGCGCAACCGGTCCGCGAGGCGTTGGTGATCGCGCAGAACCCGGCCGCGCCGCCGGCGGAGCGGCCGAGTACCTGGCGGGGCTACCTCCCGCCCTCGCGGAAGCCGCGGGTGGGGTGAGCGATCTAACGCGGTCCCGAAGGGCCGAAACGATGCGAAGTTGTCCCACCAACGGGATATGGCTTTCACCCCGAAGGGGTGGCACAAGATAGCCCAGGGCAAGGAGCGGAGCGACGCCGCCCTGGGTAACGACCGCACCCCAAATGCGATAAGCCCTGAAAGGGCGACACAGGTTGCGCGGTGTCGCCCTTTCAGGGCTTGTTCACGTGGCACACGGTCTACCCAGGGCGTTGCCCTGGGCTGACATGTCCCAGCCTTTCAGGCTGAAAACCGGCCGAGCCTTGTTGCAAGATTATCCCCGCGAAACGTCGAGCTTCGCAAAGCCTCGGCGTCACTTGGGAATCGTGGACCACGCGACGGCGTGCCTTACCGTTCAAAGAACCGCCGCACCGGGACGGCGAAGCCGGGCAGCACGTCGGGCAGGGTGAACTCGTCGCCGTTGTGGAAGATTTGTTGCAACTCGTCCTGGCGGAACACCGACGCCGACTCCGTGTGCGGGTCGAGGACCAACACGACCGTCACGCCGGCGGTCAGGTACTCGCCGACTTTCGCGAAGCTTTTCGACCACTTGTCCGACGGCGACCGCACTTCGACGACCAGGTCCGGCGGCACGGTCAAGTCTTCGGGCGGGTCGCCCTCGGGCAAGCGGTTGAAGCTGACGAACAGCGCGTCCGCCCCCCGCACGGTGGCGGGAACGGTGTTTTCCGTGCGGACGAACGTGTCGTTGATGGCGACCCAGCCGAGGCGGTTGGCCTCGATGAAGTCGGAGAGCAGCCGCACGGCCCGGTAGCTGACGACCCCGTGGCGGAACTTCGGCATCGGCTGCTCCTGCGGGGCCGCCGCCTTCCCCTCCCACACGACCTTGCCGCGGACCAACTCGACGCCGGACAGGTGGCCGTACTCGGCGAGGAACTCCTCGGCCGTGAGCGTGCGGTCGTCGGTCGTGCGGGTCGGGGTCATCGCGCCGTCCTGAAGGTCGATGGAGTGTACAGCGGGCCGGCGGCCGAAGCCAGACCAAGACGATCGCTCACGCCCCGTTCAGCACCTTCCGCCGGGTCGTGAACGCCAGTTCCACGAGCGTCGCCGCGCCGCGGACGCCGGGGGCGGCGTGCAGCTTCGTCCGGCATTCGCCGGCCGCGGCGCGATACCTCGGCTGCTTCACAATTGCTTCCAACAGCGGCCGCAGGCGGGCGGCCGTCACCCGGCCGGGGCGGATCACCTCGCCCGCGCCGAGCCACCGGACGCGCTCCGCCACGCCGGGCTGGTCGTTCGTCACCGGCACGCACACCATCGGCAGCCCGCGGGCCAGCGCCTCCAGCGCCGTGTTCAGCCCGGCGTGCGTCACCACCGCGGCCGCGCGGTCCAACAGCGGCAACTGCGGGGCGAACGGGACCACGACCGCGTTCGCCGGGACCGGGCCGGCCCACGCCGCGTCCCGCCGGCCGAGGGCCAGCACGACCTGCACCGGCAGGGGTTCGCACGCGGACAGGATCGCGGTGAAGACGTGGTGCAGCCGGTTCTGCAACGTGCCGAGGGAGGCGTACACGAGCGGCCGGCCGTCGAGCTTCTCCCACGGGAACGGCTCGTCGCCGTCGCGGGTCGGCTCGTGCCACGGGCCGGTGTAGTGGAAGTGGGCCGGCAGCCGCGCCCGCGGGAAGTCGAAGAACGCCGGCTGCTGCGCGACCTGCACGAGTTCGGCGGGGGTCGCCGCTAAGACGCCGGCGGCCGGGGGCAGCCGGTGGGCGGCGCGGTACGCGTCGATCTTCCGGCGGATCGGCTTGCCCGCCCACCGCAGGGCGAGGTTCCCGACCCGGTTCCGCACGTTCGCGACCGGCCCGCGGCGGTACGCCCACGGCAGCACGGGCGGCGGCACGCCCGGCTCCTGGTGCAGCGACAGCGCGTTGCACGCCACCGCCAGGGGAAGCCCCAGCACCTCCGCGACGCACGCCCCGGCCGCGGACACCTGGTCCGTCACGACGGCCTCGACGCCGTGCTCGCGGAACGCCGCCGGTAGGTCGCGAAACCCCACCGCTTCGATGTCCGCAAGCAACCGGCCGGTGAGCTTCATCGCGGCCAGCCCGGTCAATTCGGCTAGCCGGCCGCGGGCGGAGGCGATCTCCTTCTCGAACACGTCCGCACCGATGCCGGCGTACCCGAGGCCGGCCCGCGCCGCGTACCGCTCGGCCGGCGGCAGGCCGAACACCGTGACCGCGTGCCCGCGGCGGGCGAGCTCCCGGCCGAGCGTGGTCATCGGGTTCAGGTGGCCGGTCATGTCCGGGCAGTACAGCGCGACGTGCATCGCCGCCCTCCGCGTGTGGCGGAAGTACGGCCGCGGCGGGCGGGCGGATTCTTCCGACGGTGCTTATTTCCGCGACCACATCAAGTCGCGGGCGAGGTGGCGGGTGGCGGCGGCCAACACCCACGGGTCACGGGTGGCGTGCCCTTCCGCGAGCATCACCCACCGGAGCGGGACGGCCTTCGCGTACTGGCCGGTCGCCTCGTAGGCCCGGGCCAGGGCGTGGCGGTCGAACGACGCGTTCGGGTGCAGCTCGCCGATCGCGCGGACGATCCGGGCGTACACCTCCTCCAGGTACGGCAGGGCGTCGTGCGGCCGGCCGGCCTCCAGGTAGAACCGGCCGAGCAGCCCGCGGGCGGCCATGACTTCCTCCGACTCCTCGCCGAACGCCCGCCGGTAGACGCCCACGGCCCGCTCGATCAGCGGGATCGTTTCCGCGAAGTTCCGGGACTCCAGTTGGTGCCGCGGCAGCTCGAGCGTGTGCCAGAGCGTCCGGTGGTGGTCGTCCCCGTAGTGCTTGCGGCAGATCGCCACGATCCGCTCGCCGACGGCCCCCTCCTCTTGGACCTGCCGGGCCGATTGGTACGCGATCTTCAGCAGGCTCAGCTCCCGCACCGCCTCGACCGCGTCCGGAGGTAGGGCCGCGACCTTCGCCGTCACGAGCGGCTCCAGCAACCGCACGGCGTCCGCCCCGCGGCGGACGTGGACGTAGGTGTACGCCAGTTCGCGGGCCGTCTCGTAGATCACCGGGTCGGCCGGCGGGAGGTGGCGGGACCGCAGGGCGTGGGACAGCTCGATCAGCCGCAACCCCTTCTCGAACGCCCCGGTCGCCCGGTACGTGATCCCCAGGGACAGCAACAGGCGGGCGCGGATGGTCGGGTTGCCGCCGTCCTTCTGGAGTTCCGCCGCCGTCGCGTCGAGGTGCTGGAGGAACCGGCTCTGCGGGTCCTGGTAGACGCCCGGCCGGTAGCTCGCCAGGAAGGCGTCGAGTTGGGCCGTCATCTCCTCGGCCTCGATCCGGGCCGTCCGCTCGGCGGCCGCCGCTTGTTCCGCCGCCTCGCGGGATCGCTTCTCGGCCGCCGCCGCCGCGTCCGCGTCCTCCCGCATCTTCACCTGGGCGGCGGCGATGGTCGTCGCCCGGGCCGCCTCCCGCTCGGCGTTGCCCCGCTCGACCTCCGCCTGCCGCCAGAGGGTGACGGACAGGCCGGTCGCCGCCGTCAGGATGACCGCGACGGCCGCGAGCAGCCCGGCCACGGCCGGGTTCCGCCGGCACCACCGCACGCCCTTTTCGACCGGGCCGACCGGCCGGGCCAGGATCGGTTGGCCGGTCAGGAACCGGTCCAGGTCGGCGGCCAGCTCCGCCCCGGTCGCGTACCGGCGGTGCGGCTCCTTCTCCAGGCACTTCTGGCAGACCGTCTCCAGGTCGCGGGACAGGTGCGGCTGCCACGCCCGCAGCGACACGGCCTCGTGGTGCAGGATGTTCGTCAAAATCTGTTGCGGGTCGCCCCCGGCGAACGGGACGGTCCCGGCGAGCAGCTCGTACAGCAGCACGCCGAGCGCCCACACGTCCGCGGCCGGGGTCAGGTCCTTGTCCCCGCGGAGTTGCTCCGGGGCCATGTACGTCGGCGTCCCGGCGATCATCCCGGAGCAGGTCAGGTGCTCGCTCGCCAGGTCGCGGGCGAGGCCGAAGTCCGCGACCTTCGGCCGCCGGTCCTCGGTGAGCAGGATGTTCCCCGGCTTCAGGTCGCGGTGGATGATGCCGTGGGCGTGGGCGTGGCCGACGGCGGCGGCGAGCGTGCCGACCATCTCGGCCGCCTCCCGCGGCGACAGCCGGACGCCCTTGACGGTGTCGGCCAACGACCCGCCGGGGACGTACTCCATCGCGAGGAACGGCCGGCCGTCCTCCGTCCCGGCGTCGAACACCTGGACGATGTTGGGGTGGTGGAGCTTGGCGAGCGTCTGGGCCTCGCCGCGGAACCGGTCGAGGGCGGCCGGGTCGAGGTTGCCGAACAGCGTGAGGACCTTGTACGCGACCTTCCGCTTCAGCCCGCGGTGGCGGGCGAGGTAGACGACGCCCATGCCGCCGCGGCCGAGGACGTGGGTGAGGTCGTACTCGCCGGCCGTGCGGATCGGCGGCAGCGGCGTGTCCGCGACGGTGAGCGGCCGGCCGCCGGCGATCCGGACGGTGGCGGCCGGCGGGATGGCGTCCGTGCGGGTGTGGATGTTGCTGCCCATGGGCGCGGCCTGTGGGGAAGGGAGCCGCTGAACTGTAGGACGGAAACCCGAATGGGATGGGCGGGGCGGGTAAAACGGCCGGCCGCGGTTCCGGCGGGCCGGGAAAATCACGGCCGGGGCGAACGCGCCGCCGTGTTATGTTGCCACCATCGAGCTCCCGGTCGCTCGTCTCGCCGAGCGGGGGTGAACTCGCGGGCGCGAATGACGGGCTATTCCTGCCCCGGCCCACGCTTTCCATAGACCAACCCCAGACACCGCATTCCTTCTGGGAGACCCTCCCCATGTCCATCGCGACTCGGCCCCTCGGCAAGACCGGCGTGAGCGTGTCGATGCTCTGCCTCGGCGGGTGGCACATCGGGCAGCCGGCCATCGGCGACGCGGAGGCGGTCCGCATCATGCACGCCGCCCTCGACGCCGGCGTCACGTTCTTCGACAACGCCTGGGACTACCACTGGGGCCGCAGCGAGGAGATCATGGGCCAGGCCCTCGCCGACGGCGGCCGGCGGCAGAAGGTCTTCCTCATGACCAAGAACTGCGGCCGCGACGCCAAGACCACGCGGCAGCACCTCGAAGACAGCCTCCGGCGGCTGAAGACGGACGTGATCGACCTCTGGCAGTTCCACGAGATCAACTACGACAACGACCCGGACTGGCTCGTCGAGCAGGGGGCGATCGCGGAGGCGCTGAAGGCCCAGAAGGAAGGGAAGGTCCGGTTCATCGGGTACACCGGGCACAAGTCGCCGCACATCCTGGCGAAGATGCTGCCGCTGCACGCCTGGGATTCGTGCCAGATGCCGATCAACGCGTGCGACGAGTTCTACCGCAGCTTCCGCCACGAGCTGCTTCCCGAGTGCGCGAAGCGGGGGATCGGCGTCATCGGCATGAAGAGCCTCGGCGGCGGGAACATGGAGGCCGGGGCCGTGTTCGTCGCACAGAAAGTGCTGACGCCGGAGGACGCGATCCGGTACGCGCTGTCGCAGCCGGTCAGCACGCTGGTCGTGGGCGTCGATTCGATGAAGGTGCTGGAGCAGGACGTGAAGATCGCGCAGAACTTCAAGCCGATGACGGCCGACGAGCAGGCGGCGCTGTTGGCGAAGGTGAAGGCCGTGGCCGGCGACGGGCGGTACGAGGGGTTCAAGAGCATGCAGACCTACGACGGCCCGTACCACCGCGAGCAGCACGGGTTCGCCGTGTGACCGGCCGTCACGCCTTCGCCGGCCGCGGCCACAACAGCACGAGCGCGACGAGGCCGACGGCCGGGGCGAGGCCCGCGACCGTCAGGCCGAGGGCGTAGCTCTTCGTTTGTTCGATGTAGCTGCCGAGTTGCGTCTGCACGAACCCGGCGAGGAACCACCCGCCCGCGGCCAGCGTGCCGGACAGGGACGCCATCCACTTCGCGGGCAGCTCCTGGGCGAGCGCGTAGTAGAGCGGGTGAAGGCCGAGGATGCCCGCCCCCGCGACCATCAACAGGCCGACCTTCAGCTCGGTCGAATCGACGAGTGGGACGGCCGCGGCGAGGGCCGTGACCGCCGTGTAAATCGCGAACCCCGTCAGCCGGGCGGCATGCACCCGCAGCCCGCCGGCCATCAACGCCTTCACGAACACGCCGGCCAACAGGCAGCCGACCTCGGCGGCGACGTAGTACCCGGCGACCGCGAAGTCGGCGTGGTCGGCCGACAGCCCTTGCGACTCCTTCAGGTACTTCGGCAGCCACGCCCGCAGGAACTGCCAGCTCACCGTCAGGCTCGCGACGACGATGCCGAGCGTGACGAGTTGAAGGATCGCCGCCCGCGTCGGCGGGCCGGCCGACACGTCCGCGGCCGGGGGCGGGGGGCGGGTCAGGTCGGTCGGTCGGACGAGCAGCAGCCAGAGCGGAATCCAGAGCAGCCCGCCCGCGCCGACGGTCCAGAACACGACGCCCCAGTCGCCGCCGAGGTGCCGGATCTCGCGGACGTACAGCGGGATCAAAATCGCGCCGAGGGACGCCCCGCTCTGGAGCAAGCCGTTGCCGAGCGGTCGCTCGGCGGCGGTGAGGATTTGCCGGGCGGTGAGCAGCGCGCACGGCCAGTGCCCGGCCTCGAACAGGCCGAGCAGCGTGCGGCAGAGGAGCAGCCACCGGAACGGCCCGGCCCCCGGCTCGTCGCCCGGCCCTTCGAGGTGTTGCGTGACGGCGGGCATCCCCATGCACGGCGTCAGCAGCCCGGCCGCCGACCACCCGAGGAGGACGAGCGGGTACAGCCGCCGCGGGCCGAACCGGTCGGCGACGAGGCCGAACAGGATCGACCCGGCCGCGAACGCCCAACTGAAGTAGCCTTCGAGCAGGCCGTACCGGGCGTCGTTGAGGTTGTAGAGCTGCTTGAGGTCGGTCGCGGTCTGCGGGAGGGCTTGGCGGTCCATGTAGTTCAAGAGCGTCGCGAGCATCAACGTGCCGCAGACGGCCCACTTCCACGACGACGGGCGGGGGGTCATTCTTGTTCCCTCCCCCCTTGGGGGGGAGGGCTAGGGAGGGGGGTGGGCCTCCCACGCCCGGTGTGAATCGCCTCGGAGGAAGGAAGCGTACCTCCCTCCCTAACCCTCCCCCCCAAGGGGGGAGGGAACAAAGCCCGACCACGCGAGTAAGCGTGTTGTTTCGGCATTACACGTCCCACCCTTCGCCGAAGTTCGCCATCCGCTCCAGGAACGCGGCCACGCCGCCGGCGAACGCCTCGAACAGCGCCTCGCCCTTCTCCGCGGTCGCGGCCGACGGCGTGCCGATGTGCCCCGGCTGGCTGCGGTCGGCCATCGTCCAGCCGCGATACCCCGGAGCCGCGCCGCGGCCGAACGGCACTTCCGGGACCGCCGCCGGCGGGCCGACCACCAGCTCCGGCCGCAACCGCAGCATCATCGACGTTTCCCACTCGCAGGCGTGGCCCATCTGCGTCTGCGTCATACCGGTGATCGTCGCCGAGTCCCAGTACGTCAGCGCGAGCAACAGCAGGTCGCGGCGGTCGCGGTACTTCTGCCGCAGCTCGAAGACGGCCTGCTGCGACGGCGTCGTGTTCCCGCCGTGGCCGTTCACGAACGCGACGCGGGTGAAGCCGTGGGCCAGCACGTTCTCGACGAGGTCGCGGAGCAAATCGAGGTACACCCGTGGCGACGCGGACAGCGTGCCGGGCATGTCGAGGTGGTGGTGCGAGTTGCCGAGCCATTGCAGCGGCGCGAACAGCACCCGCTCGGCGACAGGCTTCTGCTTCACGCGGCGGAGAACTTCGCCGAGTAGGAGGCTGTCGGTGAACAGCGGCATGTGCCGGCCGTGCTGCTCGAGGGCCGCGATCGGGAAGACGACCGGCGTGGTTCGGGGCAGGGCATCGACGGCGGGCCAGGTGAGTTCGAGCAGTTCCATCGACGGGCTTCCGGCGGTAGGTTAGAAGAGGTTATATAGCAGTCGGTTTACCGGCGGTGTGGTTTCGGAGAACCGTGGAAATAACTCCGTGCCACGGCTCTTGCGAGATTCGCGGCGCGATAGTGTTACGAGGTACGGGCGATGTCGTTAGATTTCCCATACTACCAGGAACTACGTCGGCGACGACATCGAGCGTCCCGGTGGTGGTTGGTGGGTGACTGCCTCTACTACATAGGGTTGCTGCTGGCCATGCTAGAGGCTGTTTCACAACTGGTCTTGCACTAACTCCCGCCCTTGCGGCATGATG
>NZ_JCABYM010000078.1:0-31682 GCF_059499385.1 Limnoglobus sp.
GTGTGGGTGGGTGCTTGTTTGGGCCCCCCGGGGGGGCCCCCCCCCCCCCGGGGGGGCCCCCCCCACCCCCCGACCCACCCTACAAGAATCACGCCTTCGGCTTCAGGAAGAAGTACGCCGCCAGGCCGAAGCCGATGGCGATGACGGTCCACCGGATGTACACCGGCGGCAGCTTCCGGGCCACCCGCGCGCCGAGGTAGCCGCCGGCGACGGCGGCGGCGCACATCACGGCCGCGTAGTGCCACCAGATCAGCCCCTCGTACACGAAGATCACGACCGACACGAAGTTGATCATCGCCGCGAGGAACGTCTTCACCGCGTTCATGTGGTGGATGTCGCCGACGTGCATGAAGCCGAGCGCCGTCAGCATGAGGATGCCGATGCCCGCGCCGAAGTAGCCGCCGTAAACCGCGACGAAGAACTGGAACAGCAGCACGCCGACGGTCGTGGACGTGCCGGGCGTCGGGTCGTCCTGGTGGCGGCGGACGTACCGGTTCAGCGGCGGCTGGATTAGGAACAGCACCGCGGCCGTCAGCGTCAGCCACGGCACGAGCTTGCCGAACTGGTCCGGATACCACACGAGCAACAGCGCCCCGCACACGCCGCCGACGAGGCTGACCGGCAGCATCCGCACGACGAACTTCTTGACCGCCCGCAACTCCCGCCGGTAGCCCCACGACCCGGCGAACGAGCCGGGGAACAGCGCGATCGTGCTGGTCGCGTTCGCGATCGTCGGCGGCACGCCGAACCCGAGCAGGGCCGGGAACGTCAGCAGCGTCCCGCCGCCGGCGACGGAGTTCATCGCCCCCGCCGCGAACGCCGCCGCCGCCAGGACCAAGTAGGTTCCGACTTCCATAAGCCCTCGAATACAGTTTTCACCGCGGAGGGCACACGAGGGCACATGAGAGAAAGCAAAAGAGAGAGAAGAGTCCAAAATCCGGTGTTTGAAATCTCTCTTCTGTTTTCTCTCGTGCCCTCATGTGCCCTCCGCGGTGAATACGGTTTTCCCATTCTCGACTTCGACTCGCATCGTTGTATGGGTGCGGGTAAGCTGGGGGCATGACGCCGATCGCTGTCACCCTGGCGTGTGCGGCCGTCCTCGCGGACCTCGGGCCGGTCCGAACCGACGCGGACGGCGTCCTCCTCCCGCCCGGCGCGGTCGCCCGCATCGGGTCCACCCGCTTCCGACACCTCGGCAACACCCGGACCGTCTACTTCACCCCGGACGGCACGAAGCTGGTCAGCCTCAGCGGCGGGGGCGTCGTCGTCACCGACGTGAACACCGGCCTGCGGCTCTCGACGACCCGCGTTCCCCGGCAGGTCATCTCCAGCGCCATGCGGGCCGACGCCTGGCTCGCGGTCGTCACGAAGGACCGCGACCCGCCCTACGGCTTCCGGTACGAGCAACTCGACCCGGCGACCGGAACGAGTCGGGCGAAGAAAGACTTGCCGGGCGACGCCGGCAGCTTCGCGCTGTCGCCGGACGGGGCGCGGGTCGCGCTCAAGTACGGCGGCCTCGTCAAGGTCCTCGACACGACCTCGCTCGAAGTCGTCGGCGACTTCCGGTTCTCGATCTCCGACTACGACCCGAAGCGGCTCGTCTTCTCGCCGGACGGCAAGCTCCTCGGCGGCGTGTTCGGCACGAACTGGACGGAGGTGCGGGAGGTCGCGACCGGGAACATGCCGATCGGGTCGGCCGTCGGCACGGACGGCGACACGGCCGCCGCCGTCGCGTTCTCCCCGGCCGGCGGCGAACTCGCCCGCGTCGTCAGCGGCACGAAGACCGACCGCGTCGAGCTGATCGACCTGAAGACGGAGGCGGTGCAGGTCGTTTACTCGGCGGCGGCCGAGAACCGCGAGCTGTTCGAGCCGGTGTACGCGGCCGACGGTCGGTCGCTGTTCTTCGCCCGCCACCGGGAGCTGTTCCGCTACGACTTCGCCACGAAGCGGATCACCGGCACCGGCGAACTGGCCGGCGCGATCCGGCCGTTCGCCCTCGCGCCGGACGGCTCCCGCGTCGTGACGGTCGGGTACAACGAGGCTTCGGTGTGGGACGCGAACACGCTCCGGCCGCTCCCGCAATCGACCGACCGGCTTCGGGGCAACGCCGAGACGTTCGAGTTCGTCGGCGGCGGGAAGTTCCTCGCCCTCGGCGGCCCCGGTCATTGCCAACTGTTCGACGCGACGACGGGCAAGCTCCTCCACGAGCGGCAACAATCCTCGACGCAGCTGCGGTACGCGCCGGCCGGCGACGCCTACGCCGTCCACTCGGACACGGCCCTCGAACTCCGCCGCGTGGCGACGGACGAGGTGATCGCTGCGAAGCCGCACGAAACCGCCCGGTTCCCCGGCGGCGTTCTGTTCACCCGCGACGGGGCGACCGTGTTCGCCCGCAACACCGACCTGTTCCGTGGCTGGCACTGGAGGACCGGCCGGGAGGTCGGCCCGTTCCCGGAGTCGAACGTCGCGTGGCAGCCGGACCCGGACGGCAAGTGGGCGATGAAAGCGACGTACCTCCGGTACGAGAACTACGCCCGCGAGATGATCGA
Source organism: Limnoglobus sp. (assembly GCF_059499385.1). NCBI lineage: Bacteria > Pseudomonadati > Planctomycetota > Planctomycetia > Gemmatales > Gemmataceae > Limnoglobus > Limnoglobus sp. The sequence continues at coordinate 2,550 of NZ_JCABYM010000078.1, forward strand.
CCTGGCGACCGGCGACCCGCACCCGGCGTGGCGGAAGGTGTTCACGACCGAGAAGGGGACGCTGTTCAACCCGGCCGCGGACGAGGTGCTGATCGCCCAGGAGGCGAGGTGCGTCCTGGTGGACCTCGGCCGGTTCCGCCGGCGGTGGGAGGTTCCCGTCTCGTGGTATTACTTCGACCGTTCGTCGTTCTCGAAGGACGGCCGGACGCTCGCCACGCTGTCGTCCCGCGGCCTCGACCTGTGGGAGGTGAGTTCCGGCCGCCGGCGGGCGCGGTTCGTCACGAACGAGCGGGCGACGGCGTCCGCGTTCGCCGACGACGGCCGCACGGTGGCGACGCTCGGCCCGACGGCCCCGGTCCACCTCTGGGACGTGCGCGGCGTGCTGAAGCAGTACCCGGCGAGGCTCGACCGCTCGGCGACGCAACGACTCTGGAAGGAGCTGCACGGCGACGACGCGGAGGCGGCGTTCGTCGCGCTCCAGAAGCTGGCGGCCGCGGCCGAAACGACCGTGCCGTTCGTCCACGAGCAGGTCCGGCCGGCGGCCGCGCCGAAGAAGGAGCAGGTGGCGAAGTGGCTGGCCGCGCTCGACGCCCCGGCGTTCCGCGACCGCGAGGCGGCGATGAAGAGTCTGAAGGAAGCGGCCGCGACGATCGAGGGCGACCTGCGAACGGCCGAGCGGGCGACGCCGTCGCCGGAGGTCCACGAGCGGATTGGGAAGGTACTATCCGTGCTGGACGCGGAGACGCCGGAGGCCGTGCGGCGGACGCGGACGGTGGAACTGATCGAATGGTGCGGCACGCCGGCCGCGAAGGAGCTGCTCCGGGAGTGGAGCGGCGGCGCGCCGGGGGCGAGCCTCACGCGGGAGGCGGCGCGGGCAACAATTCGGATAAAATGAGGACAACCGACTCGGGGGAATAGTCATGTCCGCGGTGTTGACGCCGACCATTGAGAAGACGCCCGGCGTGTGCGGCGGCGACGCCCGCATCGCGAACACCCGCATCCCGGTGTGGCTGCTGGTCGGTTACCGGAAGGACGGCGTGACGGACCGAAAGATTCTCGACCTGTACCCGCAACTCACCCACGCCGACCTGGCCGCCGCGTGGTGGTACTACGCCGAGCACAGGGAAGAAATCGAGCGAACCATCCTCGAGCAAGAGGATGCGTAGCCGATGGCGGACCTGTTCGCGGACGAGGACTTCCCGTTTCCCGCCGTCCGCGAGTTGCGGGCGCACGGCCACGACGTGGTAACAACGGTGGAAGCGGGCCTCGCGGGCGTCGGCACGGAAGACGCGGACATCCTGCGGACATCCTGAAGGAAGCCACCGACCGCAATCGCGCCGTTCTCACGATGAACCGCCGCGATTTCATCGCGCTGGACGCGGCCAACCCGAACCACGCCGGAATCGTGGCCTGCACCCGCGACCCCGATTCATCCGCCCTGGCCGCCCGAATTCACGCGGCCGTCGGCGGTGCGGCGTCGCTGGCCGGGCGGTTGATCCGCGTGAACCGGCCGCAAGCCGGACCGTAGCGCCCTGCGGCGAAAGCCTTGGCACCGCTCGGCGAATAACCGCGTGTCACCCGGCGGGACCAGTCATGGACCTCGATTCGCTCTCGGACGACTTGAAACAACTGGTCGTGGACGAACTCGACTCGGACGAGAAGCCGGTCTGGGTCGCCCGGCCCGACCCGGCGCGGTTCGCCCGGACCGGCTGGCCGGTCACGCTGTTCGCCATCCCGTGGACGGCGTTCGCCGTCTTCTGGACCGGGGCGGCCTTCTGGGGCACCCGGCAGGCCGGCGGCCCCGGCCCGCCCTGCTTCGACCTCTGCTTCCCCTTGTTCGGCGTGCCGTTCATCCTCATCGGGCTGGGCATGTTCACGGCCCCGTTCTGGCTCCGCCGCGCGGCCCGGCAGACCGTCTACGTCATCACCGACCGCCGGGCGATCCTGTTCGAGGGGAGCTACGGGCTGCTCAACCAGCGGAAGGTTCAGTCCTTCCCGCCCGCGGAGCTGAACGGCATCTCGCGGACGCAAAACGCCGACGGGTCCGGGAACGTCATCCTCCACGAGTCCAGCTACCGCGATACCGACGGCGACCGGCGGACGCGGCAGGTCGGGTTCTTCGCGATCGAGGACGTGAAGCGGGTCGAAGGGTTGCTCCGGGAGCTGGCCGGCCGCGCGCAAGGGTAATGCCAATCCGGCGAGATTTTCACACGCTTGCTTGACGCTCCCGCCGCCGCGCCGTAACTAATTTCTTTCCCGCCCGATGCGTTGACTCGGGAGATCGGGAACCGAACACGGCAATCGAAACGGAAGTACGGCATGGCGGGCACGGCGAGCGAACGAATCCGCATCCGGATGGAAGGGTACGACCACGAGGTCCTCGACCGCACCGCGGCCGAGATCGTGCAGACCGCCATCCAGACGAACGCGGAAGTCCACGGGCCGATCCCGCTGCCCACGCGGGTCGAACGGTACACGGTGCTGCGAAGCCCGCACATCGACCGGAAGTCCCGCGAGCAGTTCGAGATTCGGACCCACAAGCGGCTCATCGACATCCTACAGCCGACGCAGAAGACGATCGAGGCGCTCAACAAGGGCCTCAGCCTGCCGCCGGGCGTGGACATCCAGATCCGCGTGATCTAAGTCCGCCGCCGGGAATCCGCTGGCCGACTCGATCCCCCGCCGTATAACTGTCGGTTCCCGCTCAGGCGCGAGCAACGCTCGCGCCCGCGGTTTTTACGCAACCAGAGCAAGGGTTGGACGCCATGTCCGCTGAAGCCGAACCGACGCCCGCCGACCGCCCGCTCGTCATCGAGGTGACCGGGAAGATCAGCGTGCCCGTCGTCAACAAGCAAGGCGCGGAAGTCGGCACGGTCGAGATCGACCCGAACGACTTCAGCAAGGGCGGCAAGATCAGCCGCCAGTTGCTGCACGACGTGGTCCTGATGTACCTCGCCAACCAGCGGGCCGGGACGCACAGCACGCTCCGCCGCGGCCAGGTCGCCGGCAGCACGAAGAAGCTGTTCCGCCAGAAGGGGACGGGCAACGCGCGGGCCGGCACGAAGCGGACGAACAAGCGGCGGGGCGGCGGCACGGCGAAGGGGCCGAAGCCCCGCGACTACGAGTACCACCTGCCGAAGAAGGCGGTGAAGGCCGCGACCCGGATGGCGATCCTCAGCAAGTTCGCCGACAAGGAAGCGGTGATCTTCGACGAGTTCGCGCTCGCGTCCCCGAAGACGAAGGACGCGGCCAGCGCACTGAAGGCGGTCAAGATCGGCAAGAAGACGCTCGCCGACGGTAAGGAGAAGGACGTCACGCTGCTGGACACGACGGTGCTGATCGGGACCGCCGGCCTCGACCAGAACGTGTACAAGTCGGCCCGCAACATCTGCGGCGTGGAAGTGCTGCCGACGGCCGAGTTCAACGCCTACACGGTGCTGAAGCAGAAGCGGCTGGTGCTGACGAAGGCGGCCCTGGAATCCCTGACCAAGAAGTAACGACCCCGCACGCCCGCGACGTTCGCGGAGAGTAAGCCATGCCGAGTTCACGACCCCGCCCCGCGAAGTACGTCCGGAAGCTGGCCAACCGCCAGCCGGCCGAGCACGGCCCGCCGGGCATCGAGTTGCGGCCGTACCAGGTCATCATCCGGCCGCTGGTCACGGAAAAGGGTACGCACCAGAGCACGCGGTACAACTCGTACACGTTCATGGTGAACCCGGTAGCGACGAAGGTGCAGATCGCCGCCGCCGTGAAGGAACTGTTCAACGTGCGGGTCGAGACCGTCCGCACGCAGACCCGCAAGGGGAAGCAGGCCCGGTTCCGCCAGAGCCAGGGCAAGCAGCCGAGCTGGAAGAAGGCCATCGTCACGCTGAACGAAGAAGACAAGATCGACTTCTTCTAAACCGTAGGGTGGGCATTGCCCACCGGCGAGCGGCGGCAAGCACCCGATCCGGTGGGCGATGCCCACCCTACATGTTGAGATCGCTATGGGCATCAAATACTACAAGCCGACTTCCGCCGGCCGCCGGGCGGGTTCCGTCTCGGACTTCGCCGAGTGTACGACCCCGCGGCACAACGACCCGGAGAAGTCGCTGCTCAAGCCGCTCAAGAAGAAGGGCGGCCGGAACCACCACGGGGTCGTCACCCGCCGGTTCCGCGGCGGCGGCCACAAGCAGATGTACCGGATCATCGACTTCAAGCGGAAGATGGACGGCGTCGAGGCGACGGTGCTGTCGATCGAGTACGACCCGTGCCGGTCGGCCCGGATCGCGCTGATCCAGTACGCGGACGAGACGAAGACGAAGGCGTACATCCTGGCCCCGGACGGCCTGAAGGCCGGGGACAAGGTGATGTCCGGCGAGACGGCCGAGCCGAAGATCGGCAACTGCATGCCGCTGAGCAAGGTCCCGCTCGGCATGACGATTCACAACGTCGAGTTGACCCCCGGCAAGGGCGGGCAGATTTGCCGCTCGGCCGGCTGCTCGGCGACGCTCGGCAACCGCGACAAGGGGCAGGCGCTCATCACGCTGCCCAGCGGCGAAGTCCGGCGGGTCAGCGACAAGTGCCGGGCGACGCTCGGGAGCGTGTCGAACCCTGACCACATGAACATCAGCCTCGGCAAGGCCGGGCGTGCCCGCTGGATGGGCCGCAAGCCGCACAACCGGGGCACGAGCCAGAACCCGGTCGACCACCCGATGGGCGGCGGCGAGGGGCGGTCGAAGGGCGGGCGGCACCCGTGCTCGCCGAGCGGCATCATGGCGAAGGGCGGCAAGACGCGGAAGAAGCGGAAGCCGTCGAACAAGGCCATCGTCCGGCGTCGCCCGGCCGGGCCGTTCCAGACGCACAACGGCTAGTTTGGGTACTGAGTACCGGGTACTGAGTACCCGGTACTGAAGCGAATTCCGCGCCGCCGCGACGCGATTACAACTGGCCACGCGAGTTGCGGTCAGTAGCATATTCCGTCCGCCATCGGCGAACGCGAACGAGAGGCATCGGATGAGCCGGTCGATCAAAAAAGGCCCGTACGTGGACGAGCGGCTGGCCGCGAAGGTCGCCAAGCAGGGCAAGGGCACGAACCGCGCCCCGATCAAGACGTGGGCCCGCGACTGCACCATCCTGCCGGACTTCGTGGGCACGACGTTCGAGGTCCACAACGGCAAGGCGTTCGTGAAGGTGTACGTCACCGAGGAAATGGTCGGCCACAAGCTCGGCGAGTTCTCGCCGACGCGGACGTTCAAGGGGCACAGCGGCGGCAAGGCGAAGGCCGCGGCCGCCCCCGGCAAGTAACGGCACAAAGGTTCAGACGCGATGATCTACAACGCCACCCACCGGTTCGCCGACGTGACCGCCCGCAAGATGCGGCCGTTCGCCCAACTGGTCCGGAACAAGAACGTGGACGAGGCGCTGGAGCAGCTCCGGTTCCGCCCGAACCGCGGCGCGCGGCTGATCGAGGCCGTCATCAAGAGCGCCGTCGGCAACGCGGAAGACAAGGGCTGCCGCAACCTCGACGACCTCGTGGTGACCGTCTGCCGGATCGACGACGGCCCGATGTACAAGCGGATTCAACCCCGCGCCCGCGGCACGGCGTTCTCCATCCTGAAGCGGCTCGCGCACATCCACGTCACCGTCACGGACATGGCGGCGATGGAGGACGCGATCGCGGCGGAAGAGGCGAAGAAGGCCGCGGCCCAGCCGGCGGAACAGCCGGCCACGGCGTAACGACGACACACCGGCGGCGGGCCGGCGAAGGCCGGCCCGCCGCCTGCTTGATACGTGAGGGTTAGCGATGGGTCAGAAGGTACGACCGACCGGCTTCCGCGTGGGCATCATGACCCCGTGGCGCAGCGCGTGGTACGCCGGCAAGCAGGACTTCGCCGAACTGCTGGTCGAGGACCAGACGATCCGCGCGTTCATCCCGAAGTACCTCAAGCGGGGGCTGGACCGCAAGGAATCCCGCCCGATGATCTCGGACATCCGCATCGAGCGGACGCGGGAGCGGGTGACGGTGATCGTGTACAGCAGCAAGGTCGGGGCGATCATCGGCAAGAAGGGCGAGAAGATCGACAAGCTGACGAAGGCGCTCGAGAAGTTGGTCCGCCGGCACATCGAGATCAAGACGATCGAGGTGACCCGGCCGGAGATCGACCCGACGCTCATCGCCCACGACATCGCGGAGCAGCTGGAGAAGCGGGCGAGCTTCCGCCGGACGATCAAGAACGCCCTCGGCCGCGCGATGGAGAACGGCGCGAAGGGCGTGAAGGTGCAACTGTCCGGCCGCCTCGGCGGCGCGGAAATGGCCCGGTGCGAGAAGGGCATGAACGGCAGCATCCCGCTGTCTACCCTGCGGGCGAAGGTGGACTACGGGTTCACCGAGGCCGTGACGCCGCAGGGGAACATCGGGATCAAGGTTTGGGTGAACAACGGCGACTTCGTGACCGGGGAGATTAACGATGCCACTGATGCCCAAGCGGGTCAAGTTCAGAAAAAACCAGCGCGGCGTCGCAAGGGGTAACGTCGCCCAGCGGAAGTACAACGGCGCGATCAAGGGCAACGCCCACCGGGGCAACTACGTCGCCTACGGCGACTACGGCCTGCAGGCCCTCGAGGGCGGCTGGCTGTCCGCCGAGTCGATCGAGTCCGGCCGGGTGACGGTGACGCGGTTCGTGTCCGGCGAAGGCCGGTACTACATCCGCGTCTTCCCGCACAAGTCGGTCACGTCCATCCCGGCGGAAACGCGGATGGGCAAGGGCAAGGGCGAGCCGGAATACTGGGCGGCGGTCGTGCGGACGGGGCAAATCCTGTTCGAGGTCGGCGGCCTCCCGGAGCAAGCGGCCCGCGACTGCCTCGCCCGCGTGGCGTACAAGATGCCGTTCAAGTGCCGGTTCGTCGCGCGACGGCCGAACGTGTAATTGAAGATGAATCGGCCGGCTTCGTAGGGTGGGCATTGCCCACCGGCCTCGGAGGCGGTCGGAGATCACGGTGGGCGATGCCCACCCCACAGACTTGGGACCCACCGCGATGAAACCGGCCGACCTCCGAAAAGAGAACGACGAGCAGCTGAAGCTCTCGCTCGCCGAGACGGAAAAGCACCTGTTCAAGCTCCGATTCCAGTCGGCCACCGACCGGCTGGAGACGCCGTCGGAGATCCGCAAGGCGAAGGCCGACATCGCCCGGATCAAGACCGAGCAGCGGAAGCGGGAGATCGCCGCCGAGGCGAAGCTGCCGGACGACCAACTGGCGAAGACCGTGGCCCTCGCCGAGAAGAACGAGGTCGCCGAGGGGAAGCCGTTCGTCGGCCGCCGGAAGGCGAAGCGGGTGATTCAACGGATCGCGACGATTCAAGCCGAACGCCTGGCCGCTCGCAAGATGCCGCCGGCCGCGAAGGGGAAGTAACCGATGGCGGACACGACCACGACGAACACGCCGGCCCCCGAGAAGCCCGCCGGCCCCGGCCCGCGGAAGCTGCTCGGCATCGTCACCGGGGACAAGAACGACAAGACCCGCCGCGTCGAGGTCGCCCGCCGGGTGCAGCACCCGAAGTACGGGAAGTTCATCAAGAAGCGGACCGTCTGCTACACGCACGACGAGAAGAACGAGTCGCACCTGGGCGACACGGTCGAGATCGTGGAGAGCCGGCCGCTGTCGAAGTCGAAGCGGTGGGCGCTCGTCCGGGTCGTCACGAAGGCCCCGAGCCGGACGCTCTCCGGCCTGGAGGCGGCCGTGCCCGGCGGCACGATCGACACCGCCAAGAAGTAACCGTCGCGCCTGGACGCGGCCCGGAGTGAGGCAGACCGATGATTCAGATGTACTCGTACATGGACGTGGCCGACAACACAGGCGCGAAGGAAGTGATGTGCATCCAGGTGCTCGGCGGGTCGAAGCGCCGCGTCGCGTACCTGGGCGACATCGTCAAGGTGAGCATCAAGAAGGCGCTGCCGGGCGGGGACGTGAAGCCCGGCGACGTGGTCAAGGGCGTGATCGTCCGCACGAAGGTCGCCACCCGCCGGGAGGACGGCAGCTACGTCCGGTTCGACCGGAACGCGCTCGTCATCCTGGACGCCGACGACAACCCCCGCGGGACGCGGATCTTCGGGGCCGTCCCCCGCGAGCTGCGGGCGAAGTTCAGCAAGATTCTGAGTCTGGCGGCGGAAGTGGTGTAGTTCGTAGGGCGGGTCAAGGCTTTGCGCCGACCCGCCGGGGCGACCGAGTGCGGCGGCGGGTCGGCGCAAAGCCTTGACCCGCCCTACAAGACAGCGGGTTCGGAGCAGCCATGTTCATTCGGAAAGACGACACGGTCGAAATCCTCGCCGGCGACGACAAGGGGAAGCGGGGCAAGGTGCTGCGCGTCCTCCGCGAGGACAACAAGGTCGTCGTGGAAGGGATTAACCGCGTCTACCGCCACCTGAAGCCGTCGCGGGCGAACCCGCAAGGGGGCCGGCTGTCGAAGGAGATGCCGGTGGACGCGTCGAACGTCGCGCTCATCGACCCGACGACGAACAAGCCGACCCGCGTGGGCGTCAAGTACCTGGACGACGGGAGCAAAATCCTGATCGCCAAGAAGAGCGGCACGACCCTCCGGACGCTGGCGAAGCCGAACCCGAAGTACGCGAAGAAGAAGTAACTTAACCACCCTCGACCGAGGGCGGGGTCCGACGAACCGGGTTCGTCCGACACTCGCCTGCCACCGGTGAGAAGCGAGAACAGACATGGCCGCACCCGCCGCCCCCGCCGCGAAGCCGAAGTTGGCCCAGCCGCGGTTGCACGCGAAGTACGCGAAGGAAATCCTGCCGGCCCTCGGCAAGAAGTTCAACCGCGAGAACGTGTTCAGCCTGCCGAAGCTGCAGAAGATCGTCTTGAACATGGGCGTCGGCAAGGCGCTGCAGGACAAGGACAAGATGAAGGTCGCGGCCGAGCAGTTGACGCTGATCGCCGGCCAGAAGGTGCAGATTCGGAAGGCGAAGCAGGCCATCAGCCAGTTCCGCCTCCGCCAGGGGTACGAGATCGGCTGCCGGGTGACGCTCCGCGGCCGCCGGATGTACGAGTTCCTCGACCGGCTCATCAACGTGGCGCTCCCGCGGATCCGGGACTTCCGCGGCGTGAACCCGAAGAGCTTCGACGGCAACGGGAACTACAGCATCGGCATCACCGAGCAGTTGATCTTCCCGGAGATCGACCCGGACAAGGTGAACTTCACGCAGGGGATGGACATCACGTTCGTCACCAGCACGCGAAACGACGACGAGGCCCGCGAACTGCTCCGCCAATTCGGCATGCCGTTCCGGGAAGTTTAAACCCGTGATTGGTGATCGGTGATTAGTGATTGGAAAAAACCAATACTAATCACCAAAGACCAATGACGATTCATCGGAACGGCCGGTTCCCGCGGGCGAGTACCCCGCGTCCCGAACCGGAACGCCGCCCACGAGAGCCTGACGATGTCAACGAAGGCGAAGCGCGTTCGCTACAAGAACGAGATGAAGGCCCTCGCGGCCCACAAGGCCGAGCTGGCCAAGCCCGAGGACCAACGGGACAAGGCGAAGCTCCTTCGCCCCCGCGACCTCATCCGCATCCGCAAGCGGTGCCAGCTCACGGGCCGCCCGCGGGCCGTCCTCGGGAAGTTCGGCGTCTGCCGGATCATCTTCCGGGACCTGGCCAGCAGCGGCATGATTCCCGGCGTCCGCAAGGCCTCCTGGTAAGCGATCGGAGAACCCCACCCATGATGACCGACCCGATCGCGGACATGCTGACCCGCATCCGCAACGCCAGCGCCATCGAGCGGCCGGCCGTGGAAATGCCCGGCACGAAGCTCAAGGCCGCCATCGCCAAGGTACTGCAAGACGAGGGCTTCATCCTCGGCTTCCGCGTGGGCAAGTACGCCAAGAACGGCGACGGCCACAACGAGTTCCAGGAGACCGGCGACTACGGCCAGGCGCACGTCGTCCTGCAGGTCTTCCTGAAGTACGGGCCGGACGGCGAGCGGGTGATCCGCCACATCGCGCGGGCCAGCTCCCCCGGCCAGCGGGTGTACCAGGGGTACAAGGACGTGAAGCGCGTCCTCGACGGCCTGGGTATCGCGATCCTGAGCACCAGCCAGGGCGTGATGAGCGACCGCCAGGCCCGCAAGGCGAAGGTCGGGGGCGAGTTGATCGCCACCGTTTGGTGATTCACACGAGGTCAAGGCTGCACCCCGGCCCCGCGCCGGTTAAGCCTTCGGAGATTCGGACAATGTCTCGTATCGGCAAGCAGCCTGTCGCGATCCCGGCGGGCGTGAAGGTGAGCATCGACAAGGGCACGATCAAGGTCGAAGGCCCCAAGGGGAAGCTCCAGTTCACGCACCACCCGGCCATCAAGGTCGCGTCGGACGGCAAGCAGATCACCGTCGAGCGGCCGGACGACACGAAGCCGTCGCGGGCGCTGCACGGCACGACGCGGGCGCTGGTGAACAACCTCATCACCGGCGTCAGCAAGGGGTACGAGAAGCGGCTGAAAATCGAGGGCGTCGGCTACCAGGCCGCCGCGAAGAACAAGGGCGTCGAGCTGACCGTCGGGTTCGCCAACCGCATCCTGCACGTCCCGGACCCGGCCGACCAGATCACGGTGGCCGTGCCCGACCCGACGACGATCGTGGTCAGCGGGCCGGACAAGCAGAAGGTCGGCCAGTTCGCCGCGGAAGTCCGGGCGAGCAAGAAGCCGGAGCCGTACAAGGGCAAGGGCGTCCGGTACGAGAACGAGACGGTCCGCCGCAAGGAAGGCAAGTCCTTCGCGAGCAGCAAGTAACCGACCCACGCACACACGACCGGGTAGACAATGGACGCACACAAGAGCAAGGCGGTCCGGACGCAACGGCGGAAGTACCGCGTCCGCAAGGCGATCCACGGCACGGCCACCAAGCCGCGGCTGTCGGTCCACCGGACGAACCTGCAGATTTACGCGCAGCTCATCGACGACGACGCGGAGGTCACGATCGCGGCGGCGGCGAGCAACGCGAAAGACGGCAAGCTGAAGTACGGCGGCAACGTGGCGGCCGCGGCCGAGGTCGGCGCGAAGATCGCCGAGAAGGCGAAGGCGAAGGGCATCACCGAGGCCGCGTTCGACCGCGGCGCGTTCCGGTTCCACGGCCGCGTCAAGGCGCTCGCGCAGGCGGCGACGAAGGCCGGCCTGAAGTGTACCGGGCTGGAAGAGAAGAAGAAGGAAGCCCCCGCGAAGGCCCCGGACGCGAAGGACGCCAAGAAGGACAAGAAGAAGGAAGCCCCCGCGAAGGCGTAACAGCTTTCACACGAGGTTGATCGGTGAGCTTTTCAATCACCGACCGGATGGGTGGTTGTGATCCGGACCCTACTACCGAGCGGGTTCGCGAAGTATTTGACGAGTTAGATCGTCTTGACCCTTTGCACCCGAGTGCTTGGGTTCGACACGATAGCGGGTGGTTGCTCGAAGCTCACGCGGACGGAATTTTGATCTGGTGGTGCGACGACGAACCAGATTGCCCGTTCCGTCACCTGCGGGGCGTTCCGAGATCGCTGGTGTGGGAACTGTGGCTGAGCTTGGCAAACGGCGAAGTGAGTCGGATTGAATCGCTTCCTTGGTTGCCAGGTGACGGTCGGCAAGAAACGACATAGATGACGAGATTCCCAGGGCCGCGCGTCCTGTGACCAGAGGTTCAACATGGCTAGAGAACGTGGCGACCGGGGCGAACGCGACTCCCGCGACCAGGGGATGGTCGATTTCGTCGTGAAGATCAAGCGGTCCGCCTGTGTCGTCAAGGGCGGCCGGCGGTTCAGCTTCAACGCCCTCGTCGTCGTCGGCGACAAGCAAGGCAAAGTTTCCTTCGGGTACGGCAAGGCGAACGAGGTTCCGCCGGCCGTCGAGAAGGCGATCAAGGAAGGCGAACAACAGGCCCGGCGGGCGAAGAAGCTGTCGCTCAAGGGCGACTCGATCCCGCACCGGGTCATCGGCAAGTACGGCGCGAGCCGCGTCATCCTCGTGCCGGCCGGGGCCGGGACCGGGCTGAAGGCCGGGCCGGGCGTGCGGGAAGTCCTGCAAGCGGCCGGCATCGCGAACATCCTCACGAAGGTCCACGGGAGCACGAACCCGATCAACCTCGTGAAGGCGACGATCAACGGGCTTCAACAACTGCGGACCAAGGAAGAAGTGGCCGCCTTGCGGGGAGTGAAACTCTAATGGACCTGACCACGCTCTCGCACGGCGTCCAGAAGCGCAAACTGAAGAAGCGGGTCGGCCGCGGCGTCGGCTCCGGGCACGGCAAGACCGCGTCCCGCGGGCACAAGGGCCAGTACGCCAGCGCCGGGGCCGGGCTGCCCGGCGCATTGTTCACCGGCGGCCAGACGGCGCTGCACCGGCGGCTACCGAAGCGCGGGTTCTCCAACGGCATGTTCCAGAAGGAGAACGCCGTCATCAACGTCGGCGACCTGAACAAGTTCGCCGACGGCGCGACCGTGGACATGGCCGCGCTCAAGGACCAGCGGCTCCTCGTCGGCACGTTCGACGCCCTCCGCATCCTGGGCGAAGGCGACCTGACGAAGAAGCTGACGGTGAAGGCGAACCACGTCTCGGCCTCCGCGAAGGCGAAGATCGAGGCGAAGGGCGGCACGGTCGAGCTGCTCGCCGGCCCGAAGAAGCCGGTCCGGAACAAGATGGGGCAGGGGAAGAACTCCAAGAAGAAGAAGCCGGACGCGGCCGCGAAGTAACGCCCGCCCGAGCACGACGACCTGCGACCGAACGGGGCGGGCGGACGCGGCCGACCGGCCGACGACTGCCCGCCCCGCGTGCGTTCAAAGTAGTAGGCACACTCCGTGTGCCGTTTCCTGCGGGTGACAACGCCCGTATGCCGTTACTGCGACAGGAAGCAGACGGCACACGGAGTGTGCCTACTGCTATGACCGAAAAGGAACTCCCATGAACTGGCGACGGCCCGCACTGGCACTCGGAACCCTGCTCCTCGTCACCGGGATCGCCCTGACGTTCGCGAACGTCGGCCTGCCGATCCTCGGCTTCCCGGTCGCCTACGCCGCCGTCATCGCCGGCATCGTCCTCGCCCTCGTCGGCCTCGCCCCGGAGCAACTGCTCCTCATCTTCCGCATCCCGGAGCTGCGGCGGAAGATCATGATTACGGCACTGTTCCTCGCGGCGTACCGGATCGGGTACTACGTCCCGCTGCCGATGGTCAACCACGCGGAACTCCAGCGGAAGATGGACGAAGGCTCCTCCGGCACGCTCGGCCGCGTGTTCGGGTTCGTGTCGATGTTCTCCGGCGGCAACCTGTCGAACGGGTGCATTTTCGCCCTCGGCATCATGCCGTACATCTCGGCGTCGATCATCATGCAACTCTTGTCGTCCGGCGTCGTGCCGTCGCTGGAGAAGTTGCGGAAGGAAGGCCAGTCCGGGCAGAAGAAGATCAACGAGTACACCCGCTACCTGACCGTCCCGATCTGCATCGCGCAGGCCGTCATGTTCGTGAGATATCTGTTCGCGGGGTCGCCGGAGGGCGGGGGCGGGGAGGGGCTGGGCCTGCTGATACCCGGCTACCCGCCGTTCTTCTTCGGCCTGTCCGCGGTCATCATCATGACGGCCGGGACGCTGTTCATGATGTGGCTCGGCGAGCAGATCGACGAGTACGGCATCGGCAACGGCATCTCGCTCATCATCATGGCCGGCATCGTCGCCCGCATCCCGGACGCGACCGGGGCGCTGCTGTTCGAGCCGGGGACGACGAAGCTCAAGGAGTCGCTGTTCACCCTCGGCAGCGCGACCGGCGACATCAGCTTCGAGAAGTTCCTGGTGCTGATCGCGCTGTTCGTGGCCGTCGTCGTCGGCGTCATCGCGATCACGAAGGCGAAGCGGGCCATCCCGATGCAGTCCGCCAAGCACGTCCGCGGCCGGCGGACGTTCGGCGGCGGCCGGAGCGTGCTGCCCATGAAGGTGAACGCGGCCGGCGTCATGCCGGTCATCTTCGCCAGCACGCTGCTCATCATCCCCGGCTTCCTGTTCAACATCATCGGCCAACTGACCGATGCGTCGTGGGCCCACTCGCTGGGCGGCGTCTTCCAGCGGGGCAGCGGCTGGCTGTACAACATGTTCTACGTCGTGCTCATTTACGTCTTCTGCTACTTCTGGGTGGCGATCACGTTCAACCCGAAGGAAATCTCCGAGAACCTGAAGGAGCACGGCAGCTTCATCCCCGGCTACCGGCCCGGCAAGAGCACGGCCGACTACCTGGAAAAGGTGCTCATGCGGATCACCTACGTCGGGGCGGCGTTCCTGGCGATCATCGCGATCATCCCGAGCATCGTGTCGAGCGAGTTGGAGGTGGACTACCGCATCGCCAGCTTCTACGGCGGCACGGGCCTGCTGATCGTGATTAGCGTCGCCCTCGACTTGGTGTCGAAGATCAACAGCCACCTGGTCATGCGGAACTTCCAGGGGTTGACGGAAGATTGATCCGAGGCGGGTGTCGGGTTTCGGGTATCGGGTTTCGCAGATAAGATGACCCCTCGGGGTCGCTATTTGCCAGGACTCGATACCCGTTGCCGTTTGACGACCACCCCGAACTACCCGCTGCGAAACCCGATACCCGAAACCCGACACCCGAGATTTCAATGGCCGGCCACAGTCACTCCGCGAACATCGCCGTCCGCAAGGGCAAGCAGGACGCGCAGCGGGCGAAGCTGTTCAGCAAGCTCGCGCGGTACATCATGATCGCCGCGAAGAACGGCGGCGGCGACCCGGACACGAACCTCCGGCTGCGGTACGCGATCGACAAGGCGCGGTCGGTGTCGATGCCCAAGGACAACATCGAGCGGGCCGTCAAGAAGGGGACCGGCGAACTCGAGGGCGTCAACTACGAGGACGTGACCTACGAGGGGTACGGCCCCGGCGGCGTCGCGATCCTGGTCGAGGCGCTGACCGACAACCGCGCCCGGACCGGGAACGAGGTCCGCGTCATGTTCGAGAAGAACGGCGGCAACTTCGGCCAGCCCGGCTGCGTCGGCTACCTGTTCGACCGCAAGGGCCTCATCGTCCTGGACGCGAAGGCGCACCCGGACGAGGACAAGGTGATGGAAGCGGCCCTGGAGGCCGGGGCGGACGACTTCCGCAAGGACGGCGACGCCTACGAGATCACGACCGACGCGACGGCGTTCACGGCCGTGCTGGAGAAGGTGAAGGCCGCCGGCTACGAGCCGACGACGGCCGAGCTAACGCAGTTGGCGAAGACGCTGGCTGACGTGGAGACGGAAGTGGGGAAGAAGGTGCTGAAGCTGATCGACGTGCTGGAAGACAACGACGACGTGCAGAACGTCTACACGAACTCGAACATCACCGAAGAGATGGCGGGGTAGTCCCGCGCCGACGTTCGTCGGCGGGCTTTCGCCCGAAAGCAGAAAACAAGAAAGCCCACGGACGAACGTCCGTGGGCTTTTCGCTTCCCCACACGTGGGTCAGTCGTCGTTCTTCTCGGCCGCCTTCGTCAGCGGGGCGAGGATTTCGTCCACGCTCAGCCCGGTGACCGGCGCGCCGTCGTCCATCACGGCCGGGGCCATCTTCAGCTTCTGCCGTTGGATGTCCACGTCCCGTTGCAGGTCGCGGAGCGACTGCTTGACCCCGGCCAGCCGCGTGTCGTCCACCTGGAACTTGCTCTCGATCTGCTGGTACTGGAGCACCTTGTACTCCGCCTCCAGCTTGTCGATCGCGACGGCCAGTTCCTGCTTGTTGCGGCGAAGCCCTTCGACTTGCTTCTGGAGCGCGTCCTTGATCCGCTCGCGGGCGTTCAGGGTTTGCTCCATGCTGGTCAGCGTCGTCTTACGGGCGACGACCCGCTTCGCGTCGCTGTGCAGCAGTTGCTTCGCCTCGTCCGGCGACACCGTGAACCGGCCGTAGCTGACCTTCGCGGTGGCGTCCTTGAGCTTCTCGCCCATCGCGAGGACCTTCTTCTCTTCCCCGGAGACCTCGGACTTCATGGCGGCCACGTCCTTCGCGAGCCGCTCCACGTCCACGATCTCGGCGACGAGGGCCGTCTGGGCCTTGTCGATGTCCTTGTCGAGTTGCTTCACTTCCTTGCGGAGTTGCTGAATCTTCTTCTCCGTCGGGATTTGGGAATCGACCCACTCGCCGACGCTCGCCACTTCCTGCTTGGCGTAGCTGAAGATTTTCGTGCCCTTGAGGGCGGAGAAGGCGACCGCACCGACGACCGCCACCAGCAGCAGTTTCTTTATCATGGACTCGTCACTCCCCTTGAGATGCGACCGGCTTGTCGGTCGTGCTGGCACCCGAATTGAAGGTGTCAGAGGGGTATTCGCGGGGCCGGAACGGGGATTTGGGCGGGGGTGGGGGAAAATTGGCAAAATCTGGGCGAGGAGGCGAACCACCTGACTTCCGAAGTCCGGCTTCGACTTCGGAAGTCCGAAGGGCACTGACAATCTTACAAAGCATCGGCGAGCCGAACGCCGCAAGGCGTCGGGTGAGCGCCCCACACCCGGCGGCTTACGCCGCTCGGCTCGCCACACGCGCCGTTGCAACGGGACGCTCGGTCCGCGTGGGATCGACTTCCGAAGTCGAAGCCGGACTTCGGAAGTCGGGCGCTACTTCGCCGTCCCGTCGGCCGTGATCGCCAGCGAGAACGGTTGCCACTTCGCCCCGGTCAGGGATTGTGAGTACCCCTCCGGCGGGACGGTCACGTTCACCAGGACGGCCTTCTTCGCGTCGGCCGCGTTCGGTAGTAGTACCCAGTGCCGTACCCCGTCGGCGACCACGTGCGTGGGGGCCGGGGTGCGAAGCCCGGCGATCAGCACGTTCGCTTCGGCGTCGAACGCGAACCCGACGCCCTTGTCCGTCAGCAACGTGAACGTCTCCGGGCGGGTCCACTCGGCGAGGGTCGGCGTGCCGAGATCGGCGTCGAGCGGCTGGTCGGCGGCGGGCTTCGGGTCGCCGACGCGGGCGTGGACGAATCGGACGTGGTTGCCGGGGTCGGTGGCGCGGAACGCGACCGCCAGCCGCTGGCCGCTCGGGTCCACGGCCAGCGCCAGCCCCTCGCTCGGGGCCTTCGGCAACGTCAACGCGAGCGTCGGCTTGCCGCCGGGGTGGACGGCGTGGATCGCGCCGCCGGCGAACGCGAAGAGCGTGGCCTTCTCCGGGTCGCGGTGCCGGTGGAGGGCCAGCGACCGCTTGTCGGCGAGGTTCGCCGCGGCCGGGATCGGCTCGCTGGACGCGACCTTCTTTTTCGCCGCGATGTCCCACGTCTCGACGACGCCGGCCGTCGTCACGACGGCGACCTTGTCGTCCGTCAGGAAGTAGAGGGCCGCGATGCCGGGGTGCTTTTCCTTCTCGTCATCAGAAATGGCGAGGCCGTCGAGCAGCTTCGTGTCCGTGCCGAGTTGCGCGACCGACAGCTTGCCGGCCGGGTGCTCGTAGGCGTACCGGTCGCCGCCGGGGCTGATGTCGCCGGCGCGGGGGTAGCCCTTCACGGCGTCGGCGGGAATCACAGTCGAGTCGATCTTGCGGTTCGTGTTCAGGGCGAACCGGTCGAGCGTGTCCTTGCGGCCCATGCCGCCGAGGCCGTCGGACGTGCGGCGGACGACGACGATGACCGGCCCTTCGGACCCGCCGAGGATCAGCTGCTTGACGGCCTTCGCGTCGTGGTCGAGGGGAATCGTGGCCGTCGCCTTCTCGTAGGGCGTCGGCTTCGCGGCCGGGGCGGGGAGCTTCAGCCCGCCGGTCACCTTCGGCCCGCCGCGCTTCGCCTGCGGGGCCGCGTCCCGCTTGTCCGCCGGCGCGCCTGCGGCGGCCGGCTCGACCTTGTCGGCTTCCTTGTTCGCCTTCCGCGCCCGGTCGTCGGTTTTCTTGGCCTTCTCTTCCTTCGGCTTCTCCGCGACCGGCTGCGGCTCCGGCGCGGGGGCGGCGGCGACCACCGGGGTCGCGGCCGGCTTCGACTCCTTCGACTTCTGGTATTCGGTGAAGGCGTGGAACCCGCCCGCCCCGCCCGCCGCGCAGAGCAGGGCGGCGAACAGGAACAGGACCGTCCGGCCCTTGCCCCCGCCGCCGGCGGCCGGCTTCGGGCCGCGGTACGACGACTTCTTCGCCGCCGGCTCCGCCTTCTTCTGGTACTTCGACTTGGACCCAGGTTCTTTACTCGGGATCGGCGTGGGGTCGTCCGTCGCGGCGGCGGTCGCGACGGCGAACGGGTTGTCGCCCGCGGCCGGGGAAGCGCCGGGCTTCTTGTTGACTTCCTTGGACGGGGGCGGGATTTCCTTCTTGGCCGGCTCCTTCGCCGGGGCCGGGGCGGCGAACGAGAACGGCGAGTCGATGACGCTCAGGTGTTCCGAGTCGTCCACCGGGTCCACCGGGGCCGTCGGCTCGCCGGGGATGTGGAACGAGTACTTGCACTTCTTGCACCGGGCTTTCTTGCCGGCCGTGCCTTCGGGAACCTTCAACCGCGACTGACAATTCGGACACGCGACTTCACGGGACATGCGAGTTGTCCTGAGGTGAGGGGAGTCGGTGAACCTGAGACGGGCGAGTGCGAAGGTGAGTTCCGCCTCGGGTTCATTATTTTCTCATCCCCCAATGTAACGCCATCGTAACGGCGAGTCCACCCGACAACCGACCACTTCCTTGCCCGAACCCGGCGTTTCGCGGCCCCCTCTTCTCCGACGGCCCACTGCCGGGCCGAGAGGAGAGTGACCCATGCCGACGCATTGCTCGCTGCGGACGACCGACCTCGTCCGCCTCAACCGCCGGGTGCGGTACCCGGACGTTCCGCCGTACCACGCCCGCGACCCGGACACGGGCCAGCTGCTCGACGTGCCCAACCGCCCGGCCGGCGAAGTCCTGGCCACGGAGAAGATCGACGGCGCCCACGCCCGCCTCGTCCTGCTGCCCGACGGCTACCTCATCGGCGACCGCACCGACTGGCTGTTCGCGTCCGGCGACCTCGTCGCCAACCCCGCCCGCGGCATCGTGAAGGCCGTGCGGCCGCTCGCGGACGCGATCGCCTTGCCCGCCATCCCCGGACCCGTCGTGGCGTTCGGCGAGGTGTTCGGCGGCAAGGCGTCCCCCGCCGGCCCCCAATACACCAGCAAACGGGCGCTCGGCTTCCGCGTGTTCGACGTGGCCCGCGTCCCCGACGACGAGTCGGGCGACGCGAGCGGCCTGCCGTTTCTACCGGAAGACGAGTTGCAGGAATTCGCGGCCGCGCACGGGTTGAAGCTCGTGCCGCGGGTGGCCCGGTTCCCGGCCCCGGACCTGCCGCGGACGATCGACGCGACGCGGACGTTCCTGGAGGAAGTGTTGCCGACCTCCCGGTGTCGGCTCGACGGCGACGCCGGCGGCGAGCCGGAGGGCCTCGTGCTGCGGAAGGCGGACCGGAGCTGGGTGGTGGCGCTCCGCGCGGCGGACTACCGCCGGGCGCGGAAGAAGAAGCGGTGAGTAGCGCGGGTCGTGGGGGTCGGTTTCCAACTTGTCCGGACGCCACGGGCAGGGTACAAACCGGCCCCGCGACCCTGCGCGGTCTGAAAGCTGCACACGAGACGGGTATGGACACCCTTCGCGTCGCCGTCGTGACCGGGAACTTCGACACCGTCGTGGACGGGGTTTCCCTGACCCTGCACCGGCAGGTCGAGTACCTGCGAACACACGGCGTCCCCGTCCGCGTTTACGCCGCGGCCGGGCCGCGGGTGATGGGGCACGATTTTCCGCTGGTGTCGTCGCCGTCGGTCCCGGTGGTCGGGACGCCGTACCGGCTGGCGTTCCGGCTGTCGGCCGCGGCGCGGCGGGACTTGGAGAGGTTTCGGCCGACGCTCGTTCACGTCGCCACGCCGGACCTGCTCGGCCGGTCGGCGGTGCGGTGGGCGAACGCCCGTCGCGTCCCGGTCGTGGCCACGCACTTCACGAACTTCGCCGCCTACGCGAAGCACTACGGCGTCGGGTTCCTCGAACCGTTCCTCTGGCGGCTGCAGCGGGGGTTTTACCAACGATGTACCGAAGTCCACGTCCCGGCCGCGTCGGTGGCGGACGAGCTGACGGCGCACGGCATCCCCGGCCGGTTCGTGGTCAGCCCGTTCGGCGTGGACCTCGCCGACTTCTCGCCGGCGAAGCGATCCCTCGCGTGGCGGCGGGCGCACGGCGTCGCGGACGGGGAACCGGTCGTGCTGTTCGTCGGCCGACTGGTGTGGGAAAAGAACCTCGCGCTATGGGCCAACGTCGTCCGCCGGCTGGAAGCCGCGGGCGTGCGGCACCGCAGCCTGATCGTCGGCGAAGGCCCGGCAGAGCCGGCGATGCGGAAGCGACTGCCGCGGACGATCTTCGCAGGGCGACTGGGGCAGCCGGAACTGGGCACGGCGGTCGCGTCGGCGGACGTGTTCTTCTTCCCGAGCGCGTCGGAGACGTTCGGGTGCGTGACGGCCGAGGCGCTGGCGGCCGGGTTGCCCGCGGTCGTGGCCGACGCCCCCGGCAGCCGGGACATCGTGGACCACGACGTGAGCGGCTGGATTTGCAAGGCGAACGACGAGGCCGCGTTCTTCGCCGCGGTGAGGGAGCTTCTCGAGGACGCGGCCGAGAGCCGCCGGCTGGCCGCGAACGGCCCCGCACGGGCCGCTGCGTTCGCGTGGGACGCGGTGCTGCCGCGGGTGCTGGCGAACTTCCGGCGGGTTCAGCGACCCGACTTCCGAAGTCCGGCTTCGACTTCGGAAGTCGATCCCGCGCGGGGACGCCGTCGGTCCTCTGCGGCGTAGCTCGATTCTTGCTTCTGTCGTCGTGCCCCCATCGACTTCCGAAGTCGAAGCCGGACTTCGGAAGTCGAGCCACTTTTCCCTTGCGTTCCCCGCCGCCTGTCGGTATTCCCCGCGTCCGAATTCAGTCGAATTTCGCTCAAGGGGGAACCCGATGCAGACGAAGTGGACCCGCCGCGCGCTCGTGGCGGCCGTGTTGGTGGCGGGGGTGTGGGCCGGCCGCGGGATCACCCAGACGCCGCCGCCCGCCCCGGCCCCCGAGCCGACGCTCGTGGATTCCAAGACGAAGGACTACGGCAGCCGGCCGGTCGCGTACATCTACGGGACCGTCCCGGTCACGCGGGCCGACCTCGCCGAGTTCCTCATCGCCCGCGGCGGCCACGAGAAGGTCGAGTTGCTCGTCAACAAGATGATCATCGAGGAGGAGGCGAAGAAGCGGGGCATCACCGTGACGACACAGGAGATGGAAGCCGCGTTCGCCGCCGACCTGCAAATCTCGAACCCGCCGATCCGCAAGGACGACTTCATCAACCTGATCCTCCCGAAATACAACAAGACGTTCTACGAGTGGATGGAGGACGTGGTCCGGCCGCGGCTGATCCTCGGCAAGATGTGCGAGAAGAACGTCCAGGTGACCGAGGACGACCTGAAGCGGCTGTTCGAGCGGGACTACGGCGAGAAGCGGGCGGTGAAGATCATCATCTTCCCGAAGGGGGACAACCTGCGGTCCGTACAGCAGACGTGGGAGCAGATTCGGAACAACGAGGCCGAGTTCGACCGGGTGGCCCGCAGCCAGGCGAACGCCGGGCTGGCGTCCGTCGGCGGCGAGATCAAGCCGATCGCCCGGTTCCAGATCGGCGACGACAAGGACAAAGTCGTCGAGCAGATCGCGTTCGCACTGAAGGAAGGCGAGGTCAGCCAAATCTTCGAGACGAACCAGGGCTTCATGGTGATGAAGCTGCTCAGGAACGTCCCGGCCGACACGAAGGTCAAGATGGAGCAGGTGAAAGAGGCACTCCAGAAGGAAGCCTACGACCTGAAGTTGACGGCCGAGATCCCGAAGATGTTCGCGGTGCTGTGCAAGCAAGCCGACCCGAAGGTGCTGCTAAACGGCCCGCCGTCGAAGTGGAAGCACGAGAAGTCGGTGAAGGAAATGGTGGACGAGGTGAACCGCCAGAACCAACCGACCGCGGCGCAGCCGTCGGCCGTCCAGCCCGCGGGCGGGACGCCGCCGGCCGCGCAAGTACCACCGACGGTCGGGCAGACGCCGCCGATGAAGTGAGCCGGTCGGTTTTAGCCGCGGAACGGCGGCAGTCGTTAGCCAGGGGCGCAAGCCCCTGGTAGGCTCGTGAGTTGGACAAGCCCCGGAGGGGCGGCAGAACGCTCTGCCGCCCCTCCGGGGCTATTTTTATTGGGCGACGAGTTCCAGGGGTTGACACCCCTGGCTAACGACTGCCGCCGCTCCGCGGCTGAAGAGGGGTTGCTTGTGCCCGGCGTTCTCGTTCCAACGTCACCGCCAGCCACCCCCACAATCCCAACAGCAACACCGTGTCCCACGGCCATCGGACGCCAGTGTTCAGCGGCGTGCCGGTCAACTCGAACGCCCGGTCCACGAAGACGTTCTCCAGCGCCAACAGCGCCGCCACGACGCCGACCGGCACGACCCGCAGCCCGCGCCACGGCGCGGCGAACAGCACCGCCAGTGGGAACGCCGCCACGAGCGCGTCGTAGTAGATGAACCGGTAGCAGCACAGGTACGCCCCCAGCAGCGCGAAGCCCGCGGCCGGGCCGAGCGGCGCTCGCCGGGCCGGGTGCCGCAAGAACACGGCCGCCGTGCCGGCGAACACAATCAGCCAGATCGCCCACCCGGCGACGGTCGCGTCCAGCCGGTGGCGGTCCGCCTCCGGCAGCCCGAAGTCGATCAGCACCCGCCGCGGCAGGCCGAACAGGTCGCGGCTGAGCGTCACCCAGTTGCGGTTCACGTTGTACAGGTCGGCCGCCTCCCGCCCGACGGCCAGCCAGTCCTTCCACACCTCCACGCCGACGACCGGCAGCGTGAGCGCCGCCAGTCCCGCGCCGGTCAGCACCATCACGGCGCAGAACCGCCACCGGCCCATCATCAGCGGCACGAGGAAGAACGTCGCCCCCCACAGCGGCTTGAACACGAGCAGTCCCCAGACCATCCCGCCGGTCACGTCGCGGTTTCGGATCAGCAGCACCCAGCCCCAGACGAGGAACAGCAGCGACAGCGCCGAGTTCTGCGCGAGCTGCAACCCGGCGAGGCAACCGGTGAAGAACAGCACGAACGCGATCGCGACCGGCCACGGGATTCGTCCGGCCGACAGCCGGCGCATGCCGAGGGCGGCGAGGACGACCGCGAGGAATAGCACCACCTGCATCACACGGTAGGCCGTTTGCGGATGCGAGATCGCGCCGAACGGGGCCATGAGGAAGCCGTGGACCGGCGGGTAGAGCGGCCCGCCGACCGCCTTCCGCGACAGGTCTTCGACCACGTCCGACGGTACTTCCTGCCCGGCGAGGGGGGCCACGCTGAAGGGGTGTTGAAACGCGAACGACCCGGCGACCACGCGGCCGGCGTCGGCCCACCGGGGCGAGTCCTGGCCCATGAACCAGAACATCATCCACTCGGCGTCGTGCCGGGCGTCGTCCGGCGAGTTCGGCACGACGTTGGGGTCTTTCGGGAAGGCGTTCGCCCGCACCCACGGCGATTCGTTCTCGCGGGGGTAGGCTTCGCGGACGACATCCCATTGCGCCGTGCGGTCGTAGAGCTGCCGGCCGCGGCCGGTGGCGACGAGCCGGCCCAGGACCCACGGCCCGCCGAAGTCGATCTGGGCGTGCCCGCCGTTGCCGTCGGCCCGCCACCGGTCCGGCGGGTCGAACGGCTGGTTGTCGTACCCGAGCCAGGTGCGGTCGGCCCGCTGCACGCCGACCGCGACGGCCAGTGCCCAGGCCAGGAAGCAGAGGAGGCGGGGGCGGGTGAAGAAGCGGGGCATGAGGTTGAGCGTCACCAGTATCAACGGCGAGCGTCACGGCGTAAGCGTGACGTGTCTAAAGCCCACGCGGAGAGTGGGTTGCCATTCTTGTAGAACCCGGAGCGGAAGCGATGGGGTGAGGGGTTAACACCCCGTCGCTTCCGCTCCGGGTTCTACGGAACCGGTCGTTGCCGTTTGGAGACACGTCACGCTTACGCCGTGACGCTCGCCTTTACCCCTTCACCCGTGCCGCGAACTCCGCGAGGCCCCGGTCGTAAACGCCGACCCACGCCGGGTTCGGCGTCACCGGGTCCGGGCGGAACTTCACCATCGCCGCGACCGCGTCGGCCACCGTGTACGCCGTCCGGTCCCCGGCCGCGCGGCGGGCGTGCGTCTCGTACCCGGCCAGCGCCGCCACCGCCGCGCCGAGGGCCGGGCCTTCGCCGGACACCAGCCGCACCAGCTCGCGGTTCAGCACGCTCGCCAGGATTTCCAGCATCAGGTCGTTGCGGGCGATCCCGCCGGACACGGTGACGCGGGTGATCGACTGCCCGGCCGCTTCGTGTTCCTTCACGGCCAGCGCGATCAGGTACGCCAGCGCCTCGAACGACGCCCGGAGCTTCACGCCCATCTCGGCCGGCTCCTTCGGCAGCCACTGGAACCGCGGGGCCGTCAGGCCGATGGACGGCTCCGAGTACAGGAACGGCAGCACACTCACACCGTCGCATCCCGCGGGGACCTTCCGCGCGGCCGCCTCCAGCGCCGGCCAGTCGGGCTTCTCGCCGACGACCTTGTCCAGGAACTGCGCGCCGTTCGTGTAGCACCGCATCCACAGGTACGGCCCCCAGTTCAGCTTCATCGCGTCGAGCGTGCCGGCCTGCGGGGCGGCGGCCGCCGACGAGTTCACGACGGCCGAGTTGCCGAGGATGACGGCCACCTGCCCGGCATCGACCGCCCCGCCGCCGACGAGGCCGGCCGCCTGGTCGTCGAGCGTCGGGAAGACGAGCGGCGGGTTCGCGCCCGTCGGCGTTAGCGCGTCCGCCAGCGGCCCGACCGGGGCGTTCATGTCCACGATCTTCGGCAGATGCTTCCACGCGAGGTCGCGATTCCCGGCGTCGGCGAGTGCGCCGAGCATGTCGCGGCTCCAGGCGTTCGTCCGCAGGTCCATGATGCCGGTGGACGCGGCCGCGGACACGGACGTGCAGTCGAACCGCCCGGTCAGAAACCCGGCCGCGGCCGGGCCGTGCGGCAGCAACACGGCGGTCCGCCTCCAGTCGGCGGCGGAAAGCGTCTTCTCGTCCTTCACGAGGTGGCTGAGCGAGTACCGCACCGCCCACGGGCCACCGATCAGTTGCTTCACCCGTTCCTGGCCGCCGAGCCGATTCAAACCATCGGCGTGGTACGCGGCGAGCGTCTGGTCGTTCCAGCAGATCATCCGCCGGACCTGGACGCGGTCGGCGTCGAGCAGCCCGGCCGTGTGGTGCGTCGCGGAGATGCCGCCGACGAGCCACTTCGCGGGGTCGGCGTTCTTCCTCAGCCAGCCGGAGACGGCCCGTGTCGTGGCGTGGGCTTGCCCTTCGAGCTGGAGGAAGCTCAGCTCGCTGACGCCGCCCTCGGTCCAGAGGTCGGTCGGCAGCCGGACCTCGTGGAGGACGGTCCCGCGGGGGTCGAACGCCAGGGCCTTGACGGACCCGGTGCTGAAGTCCCACCCGACGATGACGGCGTCGGGCGGCACGTGGCGGAGCGGTTCGGCCATGGGAGCGGTTCCGGGGAGGCGGGAAAGCGTGAAATTGGTTTCGCTCGCCGTCGAATCATCGGCAAGGGGACGGGGTTGGTTTTGCCTTTGTGGAACCCGGAGCGGAAGCGATGGGGTGTAGGACAACGCCCCGTCGCTTCCGCTCCGGGTTCCACGATACAATGCCCCGTGCCCGCTCACACCGCTCACAGGTGGCCTATGTCGCTGTTCCGCCGGGGGTTCGTGGTGCTGGTCGCCGTCCTGCTCGCGCCGCAGCTGCCGGCCCAAGACGGCGACGGCTCGAAAGTCTACAAGAAGGCCATCCGGTCCGTCGTCTGGGTCCACTCGACCCGCGACCGCGGCCTCGCCACCGGCAGCGGCACGCTCATCGACAAGGACCGGCGGATCGTCCTGACCAACTACCATGTCGTCGAGGACAACCCGCGGGCGAAGGTCTTCTTCCCGGAGTTCCGCGAGGACAAGCCGATCGCCGAGAAGAAGTATTACACCGAGCGGGCCGGCCGGTTCGCGATCCCCGGCCGGGTGATCGCCGTCGAGAAGGCGGTCGATCTCGCGCTGATTCAACTGGAGAGACTGCCGGACGGCGCGACGGCGGTTCCCGTCGCGGCGCGGTCGGCGGAGCCGGGGCAGTCGGTCCATTCCATCGGCAACACCGGCAAGTCCGACGCGCTGTGGGGCTACGTCCCCGGCAAGGTGCGGCAGGTGTACAAGAAGGAGTGGCGCGCCCGGCTCGACCGCGACCGCATCCTCAAATTCAAGGCCGAGGTTGTGGAGACGGATTCGCCGACGAACCCCGGCGACAGCGGCGGGCCGCTCCTGAACAACGCCGGCGAACTCGTCGGCGTCACCCAGGGCGGGGCGCTCGACGCGCAGTCCGTTAGCACGTTCGTGGACGTGACGGAGGTTCACAAGCTGCTGAAGGCCGAGG
This sequence comes from Limnoglobus sp., assembly GCF_059499385.1. Taxonomy (NCBI): domain Bacteria; kingdom Pseudomonadati; phylum Planctomycetota; class Planctomycetia; order Gemmatales; family Gemmataceae; genus Limnoglobus; species Limnoglobus sp. Next base: position 28,965 of record NZ_JCABYM010000078.1, read on the forward strand.
GCGTAAAGGACGAGCCGGTCGCCGCCGCGAAGAAGGCCGACCTGCCGGCGACGAAGCGGGAGAAGCCGACGACCGTGGCGGACGGGGCAAAGCTGCTCACCGCGGAGACGGTCAAGAAGCTCCAGGACGCGGTCAACGAGCTGCACGACAAGCAGAAGATCGACCTACTGTTCGAGACGTACGCGGCCGTGCCGAAGGACGACCTCGAAAAAGTGAAGGCGATGAAGCCGGAGGAGCAGACGAAGTACATGCGGGAATGGGCGGCGAAGCGGCAGAAGGCGGAGGGCGTGACCGGCGTGATCGTGCTGGTCAGCAGCGACCCGCGGAAGCTGTTCGTGACGCTGACCGAGGACGCGGTGCCGCGGTTCCCGGAGGGGTTCTACCAGAAGGTCATCAAGGCCCTGACGGACGGGCTGAAGGCCCAGAAGGCGAACGACGCGGCCCTGGAGGTCGCGAAGCTCGTGGCGGAGAACGTGAAGAAGAAATGACCGGCCTCCTGCTATCCGACGACCTGATCTTCACCAGTCGCGTGACGGCGACGGCCCGCGCCCACGGGCTGACGGTGACGGCCGTGAAGACGATGGCGGCACTCGTCGAGAAGGTCCTGGCCGACCCGCGAGCCGGCGTCATCCTCGACCTGCACAACCCGACGCTGGACGTGGCCGCGCTGTTCGCGGTGCTGAAGCCGGTGGGCGTGCGGGTGGTCGCCTACGGCTCGCACGTGGACGCGGAGCGGCTGAAGGCGGCCCGGCAGGCGGGGTGCGACCTCGTGATGCCGCGGAGCCAGTTCGTCGAGAAGCTGGAGACGGACCTACCGGCGTGGCTCGGCCGATAGTAGTAGGCACACTCCGTGTGCCGTCTCTTTCATGTCGCGGAGACCTGCCGGAACTCACCGCGGCGCTCAGCAGACGGCACACGGAGTGTGCCTACTACTATGTGGCCTTCACGCGGCTCTTAGCTTCCTTTACAATTCGCCACACGACCCCCGCGGCGAGGCCCCCATGCGCTTCACGAAGATGCACGGCATCGGCAACGATTACGTGTACGTCAACTGCTTCCTCGAAAAGCTCCCGGCCGACCCCGCCATCCTCAGCCGGGCCGTCAGCGACCGGCACTTCGGCATCGGCTCGGACGGCCTCATCCTGATTTGCCCCAGCGAGGTCGCGGACGCCCGGATGCGGATGTTCAACGCCGACGGGTCCGAGTCCGAGATGTGCGGCAACGGGCTGCGGTGCGTCGCCAAGTACGTCCACGACCACAACATCGCCAAGAAGCCGACGCTCGCGATCGAGACCGGCCGCGGCGTCCTGACCGTCGATCTGGAAGTCGCCAACGGGAAGGCCGAGCGGGTCCGCGTGAACATGGGCGAGCCGATCCTGGAGGCCGCGAAGATTCCGACGACGCTGCCCGGCGACCCGGTGGTGAACGCGACGCTGGCCGTCGGCGGGCGGGCGTTCGAGGCGACGTGCGTGTCGATGGGCAACCCGCACGCGACGATGTACGTCGGCGACGAGTTCTTCGCGAAGGCCGGCCGCGACCAGGTCGCCGAGTTCGGCCCGCTGGTCGAGAACGCCCCGGCGTTCCCGCGGCGGGTGAACGCGCACTTCGTGAAGGTGATTTCGCCGGCCGAGGTGACGATGCGGACGTGGGAGCGGGGCAGCGGCATCACGCTGGCGTGCGGGACCGGGGCGTGCGCCGTGTGCGTGGCCGGCGTGCTGAGCGGCCGCACCGGGCGGAAGCTGCTCGCCCACCTGCCGGGCGGCGACCTGGAACTGGAGTGGTCCGAGGCCGACAACCGCGTGTACATGACCGGCCCGGCGACGGAAGTGTTCAGCGGCGAGTGGTCGGTTTGAAAAAGTAGTAGGCACACTCCGTGTGCCGTCTCCTTCACGCCGCGGAGACATGCAGGAACTCACCGCGACCGACAGCAGACGGCACACGGAGTGTGCCTACTACTATGGAGCACGGACGCCATGAAGATTCGCAACCCGAAACTCGTCCGCGCGGCCGGGTGGCTGGCCGCGACCGCCGCCGTCGGCGTCGGCAAGACGCTGCAATTCGATCACGTCTGCCTCGGCCCGGACGTGGGCTACGCCCGCCCGACGTACCCGGGCCGGCTCGTCTTCTCCATCTGGCACGAGAAGCTGCTCCTGCCGACGATCAAGTTCGGCGGCCCGGACCTGGCCGTGCTGATCAGCCAGCACGCGGACGGGCAGTTGCTCGGCGGCCTCATCCGGCGGATGGGCATGGGCATGGTCTGCGGCTCGACCAACCGCGGCGGCGTCGAGGCGGTGCGGACGCTCGTGAGGGACGACTTCCCGTACCGGCACGTCGCGATCACGCCGGACGGCCCCCGCGGGCCGCGGCGGGAAGTGCAGGCCGGGATCGTGTTCGTCGCGTCGCGGACCGGGATGAAGGTCGTGCCGATGGGCGTCGGGTACAACCGGCCGTGGAAGTTGAAAAGCTGGGACCGGTTCGCGATCCCGCGGCCGAGTTCGCGGGCGCGGATCATCTACGGCGAGCCGATCAGCGTCCCCGCGAAGCTGCGGGCGGAGCAGTTGGAGCCGTACCGGGCGATGATTCAGGCGGAGATGGACCGGCTGAACGCGCGGGCCGAGCGGTGGGCGGAGACGGGGAAACTCGTGCTGCCGAGGGCGGAACAACGGCGGGCGGCGTAACCGACCTCTGCCATGGCCGCGTCGCGCAGGTCTTGGCTTT
>NZ_JCABYM010000078.1:31692-44654 GCF_059499385.1 Limnoglobus sp.
CCCCCCCCCCCCCCCCCCGGGGGCCGCGGGGCCCCCGCCCCCCCCCCCCCCCCGCCGGCCCCCGCCCCCCCCCCCCCCCCCCCCGAGCGTCCCACCCCGGTGAGAATCGCATCCAGGGAAGGGAGGTTACCCCCCTCCCTAACCCTCCCCCCAAGGGGGGAGGGAACAAGACAACCAACCCCGGCCCCGCGGCTACGTCCCGCGGCCGCGGCCGGGGCCGAACACGCCGGACCCCACCGCCCGAACGATCTCGCCCCCCTCGCCGTCTTCCGGCAGCTCGAACTTGAGCGGCTGCCAGACGTGCGGCCGGTCGAGCGGCTCGATGCGCAGCTTCTCCTCCCCGCCCTGGAACACCCGCGTCGTCCCGCTCGACTGGCTCACCACGAACGCGATCGCCTTCGTCTTCTTGCTGATCGCCGCCCCGGACAGGTGGCGGCTGCCGAACCCCTTCGGCAGGTCCACCCCCTCCGTCGGCACGTCCAGGTAGACGCACGCCGCCTCCGCGATGCCGTCCCGGTCGATCAGGATCGCGCCGTCGAGCTTCGCGATCTCCTTGATCTGCTCCCGCACGTCCCGGAACCGGATGTCCCGCTCCTTCTTCGTGTACCCGCGGAACGGGTTGAAGTTGCGGAACTTCGACATGGCGTGGACCTTCCGCGTGTCGCCGACGACGATGATCGCCCCGGTCGGGTGGCCCTCCCGCCCCTCGCGGCCGATCTCCGTCGCCAGGTCCACGACCGCCTTCAGCACGTCCTGCGGGACGCCGGGGCCGAGCTTCCGCAGGTCCTGCGTCGTCATCTTTTCCAGGTGCTCGCCGAGGTGGATGACGCTGAGCGTGTCGATCGGCTCCGGGGCGTCGTCCAGGCTGGCGATGCCGTTGTACAACACGACGACGTGCGCCCCCGGCTTCAGCTTCTCCTCGGTGACGGCGCGGAGCAGGGCGTTGCTCATCCGCTCCTGCGTGGGCAGCGGCTCCGGGTCGAGGTCGATGACCGTCCAGTCCTCCCGCTCCCGCAGCGTCTTCGTCAGGGCCGGGCTTTCGGCCGCGACGAACAGCCGGCAGCCGAGCAGCTTCTGCGACACCTCGTCCCAGTCCAGCGGCGTCTCGGTGAGCAGCAGGACGGCGTCGGCCGGCAGCCCCCGCACGGTGTCGCGGGCGGCCTGCAGCAGGGCCGCGGTTTGCATCGGTAACGTCATGGCCAGTCGCTCGCGAACCACCGCAGAGATGATGTCGCCCAATACTAAGTGACGGCCGGCCGGTCAGCCACCCGGCGGGCCGGGATTTTCGGAAGATTTCGCCAAGTCGTTCGTGGAACCCGGAGCGGGTGATGCCCGTTGACACCGCCCCGGCCGGACGGTACAAGGGCCGTCCGAACCGCGGTCATTATTCAGGGGTGCGCGTCATGTCGTTGACGATGTTGGGCCTTCGCCACCGGGTCGCGGGCGCGATGAAGCGGCTGCCGATGGTCCGGGACCTCCTGGCCAGCCCGACGTGGCGGCGGCCGCCCCTGACGGCGGACCAGTACGGCCAGTACCACGGGTCCGGCCACATCGTCATCACGCCGGGGTTCCCGACGGCCGTCCTCGACCGGGCGATCTCGGAGCTGGCCGACCACCCGGACATGCGGGAGAACCTGCACCACGGCAGCCGGGTGTTCGACGGGTGGAAGGTGAGCGCCGCCGTCCGCGAGATCGCGCTGTCCACGTACGTGCTGCGGGTGCTGCACCAGCTGTACGGCCGCAAGCCGCGGCCGTTTCAGACGCTGAACTTCCCGATCGGCACGGAGCAGAAGGTCCACTCGGACGTGATCCACTTCGCGTCCGACCCGCCGACGTTCATGTGCGGCGTGTGGGTGGCGTTGGAGGACATCGACCTCGGCAACGGGGCGCTGGTGTACTACCCCGGCAGCCACAAGCTGCCGGTCGTGACGATGGAGGACGTGGCCCCCGGCCCCGGCCCGGAGCACTACCCGCTGTACGAGAAGCACATCGAGAAGATGGTGAAGGACTTGAAACTCGAACCGGCCCGCGCGATCCTGCGGAAGGGGCAGGCGCTAATCTGGGCGTCGAACCTGCTGCACGGCGGCGGCACGCACGTGGACAAGAGCCGGACGCGGCACAGCCAGGTGACGCACTACTTCTTCGAGGGCTGCCAGTACTACCAGCCGCTGTCGAGCTACGGCGGCTACCGCCACCTCAAGATCGACGAGTGGGTGCGGTAAACACGGTTTTCAGGCTGAAAGCCTGGAACATGTCAGCCCAGGGCAACGCCCTGGGTCTGACCGCACCCCAATTGCGACAAGCCCTGAAAGGGCGGAACACTCTTCCGCCCTTTCAGGGCTTGTCGCGTTGGGTTAGCTACCCAGGGCGTTGCCCTGGGCTGACATGTCCAACCCCTTCGGGGTGAAAACCATCGACTGCCGTGGAACTTTTGTCCCTTTACTTCCCCGCGAACGCCTTCTGGAACGCGGCCACGCCGACGCCCGGCTCGACCTTGTGCCCGGATTCGCTCAGCACCAACTCCAGGGCTGCGATCGCGCCGAGCACCTCGAACGCGTCGGTGTAGCCCATGTGCGACAGCCGCCAGATCTTGCCCTTCATGTTGTCCTGGCCGTCGGCGAGCTTGAACCCGTACTTCTTCTCCATCGTCTTGAGCGTCGCCGACCCGTCCACGCCGGCCGGGACGGTGATGACCGTCAGCCCGTTGTTCGGCCGCTCCGCGAACAACTCCAGCCCGAGCGCCTTCACGGCCGCGCGGGCGGCGGCCGCCATCTTCGCGTGCCGCGCCCAGAGGTTCTCGATCCCTTCCGCGCGAATCCGCTTGAGGCTCGCCCGCTGGGCCTTGATGAGCGTGTTCGCCGGGGTGAACGGCGTGTCGCTCTCGGCGATCGACTTCTTGTACCGCCGCAGGTCGAGGTAGAAGTTCCGCACCGGCGTCGCGTCGATCTTCTTCCACGCCTTCTCGCCGACGCTGACGAACGCGAGGCCCGGCGGGAGCATGAGCGCCTTTTGCGAGCCGGTGACGACGATGTCGAGGTTCCACTTGTCCGTGTGGCACTCCATCGCGCCGAGGCCGGAGATGGCGTCCACGATCAGGATCGCGTCCGTCTTGGCGACGAACTTGCCGAACGCTTCGAGGTCGTGCCCCACGCCCGTCGAAGTTTCGCTCAGCGTCGCGAGTACGGCCTTCGCGTCCGGGTTCGCCTTCAAGGCGGCGTCGAGCATGTCCGGCGTGACGGCCTTGCCATACGGGACTTCGACGGCGACGACGTTGATGCCGTAAGCCTTTAAGACGCCCCGCCACCGCTCGCCCCACCGCCCGGCGGTGAGGAGGATGGCCTTCTCGCCGGCCGCGAGGCTGCTCGAGACGGCCGCGTCCATCCCGCCGGTCCCGGAGCTGGTGATCGTCAGCACCGTGTTCGTCGTCTGGAAGACGTACTTCAGGTCCTCGGTCATTTCCGCGAGGATCGCCTTCGCCTCGGCCGACCGGTGGTAGGTCACCGGCTTGGCGAGTTCGAGGAGCGTTTCCTCCGGAACCGGGGTCGGGCCGGGGGTGAACAGACGCGCTTTCATCGTCGGGAATCCCAGTGAGAGGACGTTGAACCGAACCGTTAGTTTACGGAGCGGGGCGGTCCGTTTCGAGTTCGCGAAGAACCGCTGGCCGCCCCGCCCGGCGGTGTGGTAAACTTTGCTACCCGCCGAAGTGCCACGTTCCCGGTGCGCAATGCCCCGCCTGTTGTTGCTAACGATTCTCCTGATCGTACCGCCCGCCGCGGCCGCGCCGCCGGGCTTCGACCGCGAGGTCGCACCGGTCCTGGCGAAGTGCGTGGCGTGCCACTCCGGGCCGACGCCGAAGGGGGAACTCGACCTCAGCCGGAAGAAGACGGCGTTCGCCGGCGGCAGCCTGGGGCCGGCGGTCGTGGCCGGGAAGCCGGACGCCAGCCCGGTGTGGGAGAAGGTCAGTACGAACGCGATGCCGCCGAAGAAGCCGCTGACCGACGCGGAGAAGGCGACGCTGAAGGCGTGGATCGAATCCGGCGCGACGTGGGGGACCGACCCGCTGCCGACGCCGACGGCGGCGAAGCCGGACGACTGGTGGGCGTTCCGACCGCTGCCGAAACCGGGTACTGGGTACTCAGTACCGGGTACTCAGTACCGAGTACCCGGTACGCCGATCGACCGCTTCATCCTCGCGAAACTCGAACAGCACAAGCTCACGCTGTCACCCGAGGCGGACCGCCGCACGCTCATTCGGCGGCTCAAGTTCGACCTGCTCGGTCTGCCGCCGACGATGGAAGAAGTGGAGGCGTTCGCGAAGGACAGGTCGCCGGACGCCTACGAGAAGCTCGTCGAGACGTTCCTTGCGTCGCCGCAATACGGGGAGCGGTGGGCGAGGCACTGGCTGGACGTGGTGCGGTTCGCCGAGAGCCACGGGTTCGAGATGAACCAGCCGCGGCCGACCGCGTGGCCGTACCGCGACTGGGTGATCGCGAGCCTGAACGCGGACAAGCCCTACGACCGGTTCGTGTTCGAGCAACTGGCCGGCGACGCCGTCGGGGCGGACGCGGCGACCGGGTTCCTCGTCGCCGGGCCGTGGGACCAGGTGAAAAGCCCTGACCCCGCGCTGACGGCCCAGCAGCGGGCGGACGAGCTGCACGACATCGTGAGCGTGACCGGCTCCGCGTTCCTCGGCCTCACCGTCGGCTGCGCCCGCTGCCACGCCCACAAGTTCGACCCGATCTCGCAGCTCGACTACTACCGGCTGAAGGCCGTGTTCGCCGGCGTCCAGCACGGCGAGCGGGAGGTCCGCACCGGCGACACGGCCGCGCGGTTGAAGCAGATCGACGAGGCGAAAGCCGCACTGGCGAAACTCGAGTCGCGGCTCGCGGACCTGGAACCGCTCACGGACCCGGCGGCGACGGCGGCCCGGCGACTGCCGGTCAACCCGCGGCTGAACGTCGAGCGGTTCCCGCCGGTGACGGCGAAACACGTCCGGTTCGTCGTGTTCGCCACCAACAACCTCGAACCGTGCGTGGACGAACTCGAAATCTTCGCCGGCGCGAAGAACGTCGCCCGCGGCGGGACGCCGTCGTCCGCCGGGAACTACGTCACCAATTCCCCGATCCATCAACTCGTGAACGTCAACGACGGCAAGTACGGGAACAGTTACAGCTGGATTTCCAACGCCGTCGGCCGCGGCCGGGTGCAGATCGAGTTGCCGGACGCCGCCGAGATCGACCGCGTGCAGTGGGGCCGCGACCGCGAGGGGCAGTACAAGGACCGGCTGCCGACCCGCTACCGCATCGACGTTTCGCCCGACGGCAAGACCTGGAGCGTCGTCGCGTCGTCCGACGACCGGCTCGACTTCGGCACGGCCGCGACGCACCCGCCGGGGATGAACAAGGACGATCGCGCGGCGTGGGACCGATTGACGAAGGAAGCCGAGCAACTCCGGGCGAAGCTCGCGGCGCTGTCGCGGGCGGACATGATGTACGTCGGCAAGATGGGGTCGCCCGAGCCGACGTTCCGCCTTCACCGCGGCGACGCGACGGCGGCCCGGGAATCGGTCGGCCCCGGCGGGCTGGACGAGATCGGCCCGAAGCTCGTCATTCCGCCGACGGCGCTGGATGTCGGCCGGCGGGTCGCGTTCGCGAAGTGGGTGACGGCCCACCCGCTGACGGCCCGCGTGATCGCCAACCGCGTCTGGCAGTACCACTTCGGGACGGGGCTGGTCGATACGCCCAGCGACTTCGGCCGCAACGGCGGGACGCCGTCGCACCCGGAACTGCTCGATTGGCTCGCGGCCGACCTCGTCGAACACAAGTGGTCCCTCAAGCACCTGCACCGGCAGATCGTCACGTCGCGGACGTACCGCCAGTCGTCGAAGGCCAACGCGGACGGACGGGCGAAGGACGCGCAGTCCCGGCTGCTCTGGCGCTACCCGCCCCGCCGCCTCGAAGCGGAGGCGATCCGCGACGCGATCCTGGCGACGACCGGCAAGCTCGACCTCACTCCCGGCGGCCCCGGCTTCGACCTGTTCGAGCCGAACACGAACTACGTACGGGTCTACACGCCGAAGCAAACCTTCGGCCCGGCCGAGTTCCGGCGGATGGTCTACCAGGAGAAGCCGCGGATGCAGCTGGACGACACGTTCGGTGCGTTCGACTGCCCGGACGGCGGCCAGATCGCGCCGAAACGAACCGCGTCCACGACGCCGCTGCAATCGCTGAACCTGCTGAACGGCGCGTTCCTCGCGCAGCAGGCTGGGTTCTTCGCGAAGCGGATCGAGACGGCCGCGGACCCGGTGCGGGCGGCGTTCCGGCTCGCGTTCCAACGCGACCCGTCGCCGACGGAGGCGGCCGCGGCCGCGGCGCTGGTGAAGGCCCACGGGCTGCCGGCCCTGGGCCGGGCCGTGCTGAACGCGAACGAGTTCCTGTTCGTGGATTGACCGGATTCGCCGCCCGCCGCCGTTACGAATCTTCTCATCCTTTGGCCGCGATGTTGCACGCGGTTACCGCGCCAGCTTATACTCATGGTCATGAGCGAGGTCCCGCGGCGGCTCGAGGAGGCGGTCCCCGTCGTTTACGACGAACTCCGCCGTTTGGCCGCCACCCAGCTCTCGCAGGAAGTCGCCGGGCAGACGCTCAGCCCCACGTCGCTCGTCCACGAGGCGTACCTCCGGCTCGCCGCCGCCCCCGGCTGGGAGTCGGACCGGCACTTCTTCAACGCCGCCGCCCTCGCCATGCGTCGCATCCTCGTGGACCGGTCGCGGGCGAAACGGGCCGAGAAACGCGGGGGAAATCTCCGCCGCCAGGCCCTCGACGAGGTCGCCCCGGAGCAGGGCGAGGAGTTGGACATCGTCGGCCTCGACGAGGCGCTCGGGCTGCTCGCCACCGCCGACCCGCTCGCGGCCGAACTCGTGCAGCTGCGGTTCTTCGCCGGCCGCACCCGCGACCAGGCGGCCGAGTTGTTGGACATTTCCCCCCGCCAGGCGGATCGCGTCTGGGCGTTCGCCAAGGCTTGGCTGTTCGAGCGGCTCAGCAGCGTCTGAGCAAATGGCGCGAACGGCCCCGCGAATCCGCATAGTAAGTATGCCTGCCCTCCCGCCGGAGTTGCGCGATGACGGACCGGGAACTGTTCCTATTGGCCCTGGACATCTCCGACGACGGACCGCGACAGGCGTTCCTGTCGGAAAGGTGCGCAAACTACCCCGCCCAGCGGGGCCGGGTGGAGCGGTTGCTCCGGGCGTATGACGCGGCCGGGGCGTTCCTGGAGAAGTCGCTCGACGAGGTCGTCCCGACCATTTTCCAGCCGGCCGAGCACACCGCCTGCCTGAACAACAACGTCGGCGCGGGGACCGTCCTCGCCGGCCGGTACACGCTGCTGCGGCCCCTCGGCCAGGGCGGCATGGGCGTCGTCTGGGCCGCCGAGCAGACCGAACCCGTCGCCCGGCTGGTCGCCGCCAAGCTCATCCGCCCCGGCCTCGACTCCGAGTCCGTCGTCGTCCGGTTCGCGGCCGAGCGGCAGACGCTGGCCATGATGGACCACCCGAACATCGCCAAGGTGTTCGACGGCGGCACGACCGAGGACGGCCGGCCGTTCGTCGTCATGGAGCTCGTGGACGGCGTCCCGATCACCCGGTTCTGCGACGACAACAAGCTGCCGCTCAAGCAACGGCTCGAACTCTTCACCGCCGTCTGCCAGGCCATCCACCACGCGCACCAGAAGGGGATCATCCACCGCGACCTGAAGCCGTCGAACGTCCTCGTCACGATCAAGGACGACCGGCCGGTCCCGAAGATCATCGACTTCGGCGTGGCGAAGGCGACGAACCACCGGCTGCACGACCACAGCCTGTACACCGGCCTCGGGAACGTCATCGGCACGCCGCAGTACATGTCCCCGGAGCAGGCCGGGATGAACCCGCAGGACGTGGACACCCGCAGCGACATCTACTCCCTCGGCGTGCTGCTGTACGAACTCCTCACCGGCCGGCTGCCGTTCGAGACGGCGGCGGAGGGGGCCATCGGCATCGTGGACCTGCTCCGGGCGATCCGCGAGCAGGAGCCGACCCGGCCGAGCGACGTGCGGCCGACCGCGGCGGTCGCCGCCGCCCGCGGGACGACGGCCGCGAAGCTGGCCCTCGGCCTCCGCGGGGAGCTCGACTGGATCGCGGTGAAGTGCCTGGAGAAGGACCGGAACCGGCGGTACGAGTCGGCCCACAGCCTGTCCGCGGACATCTGGCGGCACCTGCTCGACGAGCCGGTGACGGCCGGCCCGCCGTCGAAGACGTACCGGCTGCGGAAGCTCGTCCGCAAGCACCGCGGGCCGATGATCGCCGTCAGCCTGGTGCTGCTCGTGGTCGTCGGCGGGAGCATCGGCACGACCATCGGCATGGTCCGGGCCGCCCGCGCCGAGGAGGACGCCAAGGACCAGGCCCGCAAGGCCGAGAAGCGGTTCTCGCTGGCGCAGGCGGCGGTCGATTCGTACCTGACCGTCATCACCGACGACAAGGAACTCCGCCGGGCCGACCACCACGACCTGCGGCAGCGGCTGCTGACGAACGCCCTGCCGTTCCACCGCCGGCTGGCCGAGGAGCAGCCGAACGACCCCGGCCAACTGGCCGCCCAGGCGCGGGCGCTCGGCCGGCACGCCGACCTGTCCCGCGAGGTCGGCGACCTGGCGACGGCCGTGCAGAGCCTCGAGTCCGCCGAGCGGATCCTGGCCGGGCTGCAAGAGAAGCACCCGCGGATCGACCACCGGCTCGAGCAGGGGATGATCTACCGCCGGCTCGCCGACCTGTCGGCCGACCGGGCCGACCACCTCGTCGCCCGGAAGCGGTACGACACGGCCGTGTCCGTCCTGTACCAGCTCATCGGCCAGGAGCCGGACAACTGGGCCGCGAGCCTGGAGCTGGCCCGGACGTTCAACAACTGCGGGCTGTGGCTGAGCAACAAGGGGGACGCGACGGCCGCCGTGTACTACGACCGGGCGCTGTCGGTCGTGGACGCGCTGGCCGAGCGGGACCCGGCGAACGAGGAGATCGCGGAGATGCAGTCGGTCTGCCGCAACAACCTCGGCGTGCTGCACACCAGCCACCGGGACTTCGCCGCGGCCCGCGTCTGTCTGGAGAAGGGGCTGGCCATCGCCGAGAAGCTCGTCGCGGCCGACCCGGACGAGCCGTCGTACGTCCAGAAGCTCGCCGGGACGCAGGCGAACCTCGCGCGGATGATCGCGGCCGAGGGGAACCCGAAGGCCGCCCGCGACCCGATGGAGCGGGCGGCGGCGGCCTTGAAGAAGCTCGCCGAGCGGTTCCCGAAGGTTCCGGAGTACCGGTTCCAGTGGGCCGGCGTGGAGAACAACGCGGCCATGCTCCAGGCGGACACCGGCGAGCCGGTGGTGGCGCTCGACCGGCACACGGCCGTGATCGCCGCCCTGGAGCAGTACGCGAAGCAGGACCACCCGCACCTGCCGGAGTTCCTGAGCAACTGCCACGCCGGCCGGGCGCGGGCGCTGGAGGGGCTGAACCGCCAGGCCGAAGCGAGTGAGGCGTGGAAGAAGGCCGTGACCCACGCCCCGGCCAGCACGCTGGCGGCGCACCAGTCGAGCTACGCGACGAACCTCGCCCGGACCGGCCGGTTCGCGGAGGCGGTCGAGGTGGCCCGGAAGCTGGAGGCGAGCGAGTCCGGCGAGGTGCTGTACAACGCGGCGTGCGTGTACGCCATCTGCCACCGGCGGACGAAGTCCACGGCCGACGCGAGCCGGGCGCTGGCCCTGCTGCGGACGGCCATCACCAAGGGGTACTCGGACCGCGTCTTCATCCGCAACGACCCGGACTTCGAGAGCCTCCGCGAGAACGACGACTTCCGACTGCTCATCACCCAGCAGCAGCCGCAGTCCAACCACGCCGACCGGCCGACCGCCCCGATCAAGGTGTCGTAGTTCACGAGTCGATCCTCCGTAGAACCCGGAGCGGTAGCGACGGGGTGTCGCGCGACACCCCGTCGCTACCGCTCCGGGTTCTACCCGTTCTGAGGTCGCTATAACAGGCGTGCCGCCCACGGGAGCCGCGCGCCATGCCCGCGATCATCGACGACACCTACGCCGAGGCGTTCCGGTCGATCTACGCCGAGGTCCTCGTCACCGCCCGCGACGACCACTGGCTCGACACCGCCGCCCGGCACGCGACCGGGAACGCGTCGTCGTCCATCCTGTGCGACTGCGAGGCGGGCGTCAGCCGCACGGTTCCCGCGGCCGAGACGCCGGACGGCCGGCCCGGCGTCGTGTTGCAGTTCCACGTCCCCCGCTTTTGGAAGGACCGCGAGCAGAAGCTCGAACGCGCCCTCCTCGTCCGCGTCAGCCAGAACGTGCTGACGTGCCCGACCGCGGCCTGCTTCAACGTGCTGCCGGCGGACGAGAGGTGGTTCCCGCTCGGCCGGAAGGTCGCGTACTTCGGCGACGGCCACCAGTTCAAGGCCGAGCGGTTCGGCCGCCGCGTTCGCGTGATCCCGATCCTCAGCGGCGAGTTCGTCATCGAGCGGCGGGTCGGCTGGGCCGACGGGCTGATGGGCGGCAACCTCTGGTTCTTCGGCGAGACGGCCGACGCCGCGCTCGATGCCGCCCAACTCGCCGTCGTCGGCGCGCGGTCGGTCCCCGGCGTCAGCCTGCCGTTCCCCGGCGGCGTCGCGTCGAGCGGGTCGAAGGCGGGCAGCAAGTACACGTTCAGCATCGCCAGCACCTACGCCGAGTATTGCCCGACGCTAAGGGGGAAGGAGGGCGTGGCGACGCGGCTGCCGGACGGCGTCGCGAGCGTGCAGGAGATCATCATCAACGGACCGGACCTGAAGGCGATCGCCGCCGCGACGCAGGCGGCCATCGCCGCCGCGCGGGGCGTGCCGGGATTGCAGCGCATCTCGGCCGGCAACTACGGCGGGCGGCTGGGCAAGAGCTTCGTCTACCTGCACACAGAGAAACAGCCGGGTCTTTCGTAGGTCGGGTCGCACCCTAATATAGCCGCCGGCTTGCCGGCGTGGTTTTGCGCCCCCCGAAACCCCGCCGGCAAGCCGGCGGCTATATAGAGCATTCGAGAGAAATGAATTCATCGCACATTTCGTGATGCCCGCCGGCCGCCGCGCGGTACGATGCGGCGTGACGGTCCTCCCCCTTTCGCCCTCACCTCGTTTCTCGGAGACTCCGATGGCCCTCTCCCACCGCCGCGAATTCCTGGAAGACGTCGGCCGCGGCATGCTCGTCGCCAGCGTCGGGTCCGCCTTGGCCCTCGACCTCGGCCTCGGCACGGTTCGCGCCGACGAGGAGCCGAAGGCGTTGACCTTCGGCGACCTCGAACCGCTCGTCGCCTTGCTGCAAGAGACGCCCGCCGCGAAGTTGCTGCCGGTCCTCGCCGCGAAGCAGAAGGACGGCCTCACGCTCCGCACGCTGACCACGGCCGCGGCCCTCGCCAACGCCCGCACGTTCGGCGGCGAGGACTACTTCGGGTTCCACACGTTCATGGCCCTCGCCCCGGCGTACCAGATGGCGCAGGAGCTGCCGAAGGGCGAGCAGCCGCTGCCGGTCTGGAAGGTGCTGTACCGCAACGCGCACTACACGGAAAAGGTCGGCGGCCGGGCGAAGGAGGTGCTGAAGCCGATCCCGGCGAACGAGATTCCGGCCGAGAAGCTGACCCCGGAGGAGGTGCGGAAGGCCGTCAACAGCGGCAGCGGGTCGAAGGCCGAGCGCGCCCTCGCGGCGATGGGCCGGCAGTCGCCCGAAGACATGCTCAACAGCGCCATCCTCGGCGTCGAGGACAACCACGACGTTCACAGCGCCGTGATGCCGTGGCGGGCGTGGACGATGCTCGACTTCGTCGGCCGCGACCACGCCCTGACGATGCTCCGGCAATCGGTCCGGCAGTGCGCGAAGCGGTGCCACGACAGCCGGGCGAAGCCGGAAGACGTGGCCCGCGCGCGGGCGGTCCTGCCGAAGTTGCTCGACCAGCACAAGCTGCTCGGCGGCCCGGCCGGGAAGCGGGAGGCGGACGACGCCTGGATCGACAAGCTGGCCCAGACGATCTACACGTCGAAGCCGGAGGCGGCGGGCGACGCGGTCGCCGCGGCCTTGGCGGAGGGGTTCTCGCCGGAGCACGTCGGCGAGGCGATCTCGGTCGCGTCGAACCAACTCGTCCTGCGGCAGACGGCGAACTGGGGCGCGAACTACGGCAAGCGGACGCACGGCGACTCGCCCGGCGTCCACGCGTCGGACGCGACGAACGCCTGGCGGAACATGGCCCGCGTGAGCAACCCGCGGAACCGCGCCGCCGGGCTGATCCTCGCGGCGATGAACGTGGCCGGCAGTTCCGACTGGGCGCTGCACACGAAGCCGCCGGGCATGGAGGCCGAGTCGTACCCGCACGCGGAGCACCTGGAGGCGGTGAAGTCGAAGGACCCGGCCGAGTTGCTGAAGCAACTCGACGGCGCGGTCCGCGAGAACGACCAGCTCCGGGCGTGCGCCCTCGTCCACACCTACGGGAAGGCCGGGCACGAGTCACGGCCGGTGTTCGACCTGCTGTTGCGGTACGCGGTCAGCGAGGACGGCCGGCTGCACGCGGAGAAGTTCTACCGGACGGCGTGCGAGGAGTTCGCGACCACGCGGCCGAGCCTGCGGTGGCGGCAACTGGTGGCGCTGGCCCGCGTGTCGGCGAGTTCCTACGGGTTCAGCCAGTCCGACAAGAAGGAAGGCCGCGCGCCGGGCTACGAGGAATCGCGGCGGCTGCTGGGGGTTTAGCGCTCGACATGTTCCCGTCGTGAAGGGGTTGACCCTGGTTTTCACCCCGAAGGGGTGGCACATGTCAGCCCAGGGCAAGGAGCGCAGCGACGCCGCCCTGGGTGACGACCGCACCCACAATCGGGACAAGCCCTGAAAGGGCGGAAGAGTGTTCCGCCCTTTCAGGGCTTGTTGCGTCGGGT
>NZ_JCABYM010000079.1:0-2550 GCF_059499385.1 Limnoglobus sp.
CAAAAAAAACCCCCGGGCCGCGGCCCTTGTCTCCCCCCCCCCCCCCGGGGGTGGGGGTGGTCGGGGGGGGGGGTGGGCCCCCCCGCGTCCCGGACTTGGGGACGTTCCTCCCGTGTGAGGGAGGCTTGACCCCCTCACCCTAACCCTCTCCCCCGCAAAGCCGGGGGAGAGGGGATAAGAGTGACACCCCTGTCCGGCGGCGGGCGCCGGCATACTTTAACAGTTGAGACACTGTCGTTTCGGAGACGGACCGTGACACTGTTCGCCGAAGGCGCGTCGGGCATTTCGTACATCCTGAACGTAATCGTCATCATCTTCAGCGTCCTGCTGATGCTGGTCGTGCTCATCCAGCGGGGTAAGGGCGGCGGGCTGGCCGGGGCGTTCGGCGGGGCCGGCGGGTCGAGCGCGTTCGGCTCCCGCGCCGGGGACGCCTTCACGAAGTTCACCCTGTACCTCGCGGCCGCGTGGGTGCTCGTCATCATGGTCCACGTCAAGTTCGCCCAGGCGGACACCCGGTCCACGGCCGGCCCGGCCGGGCTGAACGACACGAAGTAACCGTCCCCGAGGCCGTGCCGTGCTGCTCAGTATGACCGGGTTCGGGGAGGCTCGCGGCCAGACGCCGACCGCCGCCGTCGCGGTCGAAATCCGCTCCGTCAACAACCGCCACCTGAAGGTCTCCGTCCGCGGGACCGACCCGTACCCGCTGCTAGAAGCCGAGTTCGAGAAGGTCGTCCGCCGGACGGTGAAGCGGGGCACGCTGCACGTCAACGTCCGCGTCGAGCGGGAGCGCGGGGCGAGCGACCAGAAGCTCAACACGGCGAACCTCACGAGCTTCCTGAATCAGATTCGCGCCGCCTGCCCGGAGGTGAACGACAAGGCCGTGATCGGCCCCGTCATCGCCGGGCTGCTCGCGCTGCCGGGCGTCGCCCCGGAGGGGAACGGCCGCACCGCCGCCCCAGAAGACGAGTGGCCGCTGGTGGAGCAAGCCCTGGGGGACGCGCTCGCGAAACTCGACTCGGCCCGCAAGGCCGAGGGGAAGGCGATGGCCGACGAACTGCTCCTGCACCACCGGCACATCAAGGACCAACTGGAACTGGTCCGGACGCACCTGCCCCGCGTCGTCGGCGACTACCGCGAGCGGCTGACCGAGCGGGTCCGCCAAGCTGTCGCCGCGGCCGGCGTCGCCGTCGAGCCGGACCAGCTCATCCGCGAGGTCGCGATCTACGCCGACCGCACCGACGTGTCCGAGGAAGTCACCCGCCTGGACGCGCACCTGGTGCAGTTCGAGGACGTGATCCGCAAGGAGAGCGACGGCCCCGGCCGGCGGCTCGAGTTCGTCCTTCAAGAGATGGGCCGGGAGACGAATACCCTCGGGTCGAAGGCCGGGGACGTGGCGATCTCGCGGAACGTCGTCGAGATCAAGGCGACGCTGGAGAAGATGAAGGAACTGGTCCAGAACATCGAATGAACGCCCCGCTCATCGTCGTCTCCGGCCCCAGCGGCGTCGGCAAAACGACCGTCGTGCAGGAACTCCTCGCCGACCGGTCGCTGCCGCTCCGCCGGGCCGTCACGGCGACGACCCGCCCCCCGCGGCCGGGCGAGGCGGACGACCGGGAGTACCACTTCTGGACCGTGGACCACTTCCTCGGCGAGATCGCGGCGAACCGGATGCTCGAGTACGCGGTCGTCCACGGCAAGGACTACTACGGCACGCCGCGGGCGGAGGTCGCGAACCGGGCCGGGGCGGCCGTCCTCCTGGTGATCGACGTGCAGGGGGCCGCGAGCATCCGGCAGAGCCTGCCGGGGGACCACCTGTCGGTGTTCTTGCTGCCGCCGTCGTGGGAGCACCTGTGCGAGCGGCTGAACGGCCGCGGCACGGAAGACCCGAAGGCCGTGGCCCGGCGGCTGGATTCCGCCGCGAAGGAACTGGCGTGCAAGAACGAGTTCGACGTGCGGATCGTTAACGAAACACTGGCGGAGTCGGTGAAGGCCCTGCGGGCGGTCGTCCAGGAACAACTTTCCCTACGAGGTATGCCATGCTCGACGAACTGAAGGAAGAAGTGATCGTGAACAAGGTCGGCGGCCGGTTCAAGCTCTCGACGCTGATCCAGAAGCGGATGGTGGCCCTGAACACCGGGGCGAAGCCGCTGGTGAGCGTGCCCGGCGGGGACAAGATGGCGATCGTCATCCAGGAGATTCTGGAGGACAAAATCTTCCTGGACGTGGCCGGCGAACTGCAGGCCCGGAACACGACGGCGACGGCGAACATCGCCGGGAACGTGTTCGGCCCGCAGCGGTCGGCCCCGATGCCAACGCAGCAAGCGAAGGACATGGACTGATTTTTGATGTTGCCCGGACACGACGACCGCCTCTAGCCGCGGGCAAAAACCTGTGGAAATCCATTCCTGGAGGGCACCGCCCCTCCGGACCGGGGAACGTCCCCCGGTCCGGAGGGGCGGTGCCCTCTTCACGTAGGTCAGGCTTTCTAGCCTGACGTCATGATGTCAGGCTAGAAAGCCTGACCTACGCAGGCCGCGAACCCATCCCCTT
>NZ_JCABYM010000080.1:0-2547 GCF_059499385.1 Limnoglobus sp.
TTGCCGGCGGGGTTTTGCGACCCCCAAAGCCCCGCCGGCAAGCCGGCGGCTATATAGGGGTCGTCTTCCGCTCGCGTGGTCGGACCTACTTTGCACGTATTCGGTACGGCACTTCCAGCCCGTGCGTGTCCATCAATCGCTCGTCCGCGAGCAGCGCCGCGGCCGGGCCGTCGGCGACGAGCTTGCCGCCGTCCAACACCAGCACCCGCGGGCAGGTGTCGAGGACCAACTCCAGGTCGTGCGTCGCGATCAGCTTCGTGCCCGGCAGCGCGGCCATCAGCCGGATCAGTTCCCGCCGGCCGCGGGGGTCGAGGAACATCGACGGCTCGTCCAGCAGCAGCACGTCCGGCTTCATGGACAGCACGGTCGCCACGGCCGCCCGCCGCTTCTCGCCGCCGGACAGGTGGTGCGGCACGCGGTCGCCGTGGCCCGGCAGCCCGACCGCCGCCAGCGCCTCGGCCGTGCGGGTTCGCACGTCTGGTTCCGACAGGCCGAGGTTGAGCGGGCCGAACGCCACGTCGTCGAAGACGGTCGGGCTGAAGAGTTGGTCGTCCGGGTTCTGGAACACGACGCCGACGGCCGCGGGCAGCTTCCGCCGCTGCTGCGGGTCGGCCGGGTCGAGGCCGGCGACGACCGCCTGCCCCCGCGGCCCGCCGAGGACGCCGCACAGCCGCAGGAACAGCGTCGTCTTGCCCGCGCCGTTCGGCCCGACCAGCGCGACGCTCTCGCCGGCGGCGATGTCGAACGTCACCCCGTCGAGGGCCGTGCGGCCGTCGGCGAACCGGTGCGTCAGGGCGGCGGCGCGGATCACGACAGGCGCTCCCAGGCGACGAGGGCGATTGTACCACCCGCGACCGCGAGGAACGCGGCCACGTCCGCGGCGGTCGTATGGAACGGCGAGAGCATCCGCGGCGTGCCGTCGAACCCGCGGCACTTCATCGCCGCCGCGACCGTGTCCGCGTGGTCGCCGCCGCGGACCAGGAGCGCCCCGGCCGCGTGGCCGAGCGTGCGGTACGTGTGCGCGTTCGTCCGCAACTTGAACGCCCGCGTCCGCATCGCGAGCCGCAGCCGGCGGGCTTCCGCGAACAGCGCGAAGGCGTACCGGTAGGCCAGCTGCGCGACGAGGACGAGCACGCCGGGCAGCCCCATCGCGCGGGCGGCGGCGAACGTCCGCGGCAGCGGCGCGGTGCTCGCCACGACGAACGCGATTAGCCCGATGGTCACGCACCGCAGCGCGACGAGCGCGGCGACGGCCAACCCGCCGTCCACGGTGAACGGCAGTACCAGCACGAACGGCAGCACGGCGAAGAGGAGCAGCCCGATTCGTTCGACGGTTCGGCGAAGTGACAGGCGGGAAAGAGTGACGACGCCGAGGGACGCGGCGAACGCGGCGAGGAGCGGGAGCGGCTGTCGCAGGACGGCGACGGCGGCGGCGAACAGGAGCGCCGCCGCCAGCTTCCACCGGGCGTCCCAGCGGGCCACCGGCGAGTCGGGGGCGCGGGCGTCGCGGACGGCGAGCGTCACGACACGGCGGTCGGCTGCGGGGCCTGCTCGGCGGCCAGCTCGCGGACGGCCTGCTGCCAGTCGTGCTCGGCCGTGCCGGTCGGCCGGCCGTTGCGGACCCAGATGTCGTATGCCCGCTCAGCGACCTTGTCGCGGGCCAGGCCGCCGCCGTCGGCCGGGTTGTCGGCGCTGACCGTGAACGGCCCGAGGACTTCGCCCGCCGGTTCGGCCGACTTCGGCTTCGGCGTCGTGTTCGCGGCCGCCGTCACGATCCGGCGGATGACCGCGTTCCGCTCCGACCGGTCCGTCGCGCGCTTCTTGCCGTCCCCGAACAACCACTGGAACATGACCACCTCTCCTCGTCGCGGGCAACATCTTAGCATAGCTTACAACCCCGGATCGGCGCGGTTTCGCGCCGTCGGTAAAATTGAACCGCCATGCTCACCATCCGCCCCGCGACCCGTGCCGACGACGACGCGATCTGGGACATCTTCCGGGCCGTCACCGCCCCCGGCGACGCGTTCGTGTTCGCCCCGGACACGCCGCGGGAGGTCGCGCTCGGCTACTGGTTCCAGCCGGGCGGGTTCCCGTTCGTGGCGGAACACGAGGGGCGGGTCGTCGGGGCGTACCTCATCAAGCCGAACCAGCCGGGGCTGGGGGCGCACGTGGCGAACGGGGCGTACATGGTGTCGCCGGCGGCCCGCGGCCTCGGCGTCGGCCGCGCGATGGGCGAGCACTCGCTGCGGGAGGCGAAGCGGGCGGGGTTCCGGGCGGTGCAGTTCAACGCGGTGGTTTCAACGAACGAGGCGGCCGTGAAGCTGTGGACGGCCCTCGGCTTCCGGGTGCTGGCCCGCCTGCCGGCGGCGTTCCGGCATACCGTTCACGGCTACGTCGATCTGCTCGTGATGTTCCGGGAGCTGGACGACGTGTGACGAAGGCGAGCGTCGGGGGGGGGGGCCCCCCGGGGGGGGGCCCCCCCCCCCCCCCGCCGCCGGGGGGGGCGCCCCCCCCCCCCCGCCGCCCCCCCCCGCCGCTGCCCCCCCC
>NZ_JCABYM010000081.1:0-27116 GCF_059499385.1 Limnoglobus sp.
AAATCGAGATACGCCGTCTACCCCCTTCGACTTCCGAAGTCCGGCTTCGACTTCGGAAGTCGATCCCGCCCAAAAACATTCCCCCGTGCTACAGTTGTCGTTGACGTTTCGACTTCCGAAGTCGAAGCCGGACTTCGGAAGTCAGGAAAAAAAGAACCCACGGCCCGCGCCGTGGGTTTTGTCGTTCACATCACCTCGCGTTAGCAGCCGCCGCAGCTCTTCTTCCGCCCGAAGAGGCCGCGGAACAGCCCGCCGCGGGACTTGCCGCACGTCGCGGCCGGCGCGTCGCAGGCCGGGGCGCAGGCCGCGGCCGCCGCGACCGGGACGTGGATCGTTTCCTGGTACGGCACGCACTCGTGGTACGTTTCCGTCTTCATCTCGGTGGCTTCCGCCCACGTCGTCACCTTCCGCGTGCCTTCCTTCGTCACCGGCTTCCAGGTCGTCACCGGGACGGTGACTTCCTTCTCCTCGGCGACGACCTTGCACACCTTCCGCGTCGCGTTCACGGTCTCCGCGACGATCTTGTTCACGTTCACCATGACCTGCTTCTGCTCGGCGACGACCTTGCACACCTTGCGGGTGCCGGACTTCTGCACGTCCTTCCACGTCGTGACCGGGACCATCACGTCCTTCGTCTCGGCGACGAGTTTGCACACCTTCCGCGTCCCCGTCTTCGTCTCGGTCTTGCAGGTGGTCACGGGAACCATCACGTCCTTCGTCTCGGCGACGACCTTGCACACCTTCCGCGTCCCCGTCTTCGTCTCGGTCGTGTAGGTCGTGTGCGGGACGTTCACGGTCGTCGTGTGGGCGACCTTCTCGTACACGGTCTTCGTGACCGGCTTCATCGTCGTCACGGTCTGGCACGTGTACGCCGGGGCCGCGTCGCACCCGCCGCCGTTCCCGCCGCGGCGGAAGAGGCCGCCGCACTTCTTCTTCTTGCCGCACGGGTCGCACGCCGGCGGGGCGTCGCAACCGGGGGCACACGGATCGGCCGGGACCGGGACGCGGACGGTGTGCGTCACCGGGACCATTTCCGTCACGCACTTCGGCACGCACGTCCAGTGCGTGCGGGTCTCTTGCTTCATGGTCGTGTGCGGCACTTGCACCGTCCACGAGTACGGCTCGTCCGTCCAGACCTGCTTGTGCTCCGTGACCGTCCGCTTCTCCTGCGTCGTCACCGGGACTTGCACGGTCCACGAGTACGGCTCGTCCGTCCAGACCTGCTTGTGCTCCGTCACCGTCCGCTTCTCTTGCGTCACGACCGGGACCTTCTCCACCCAGCTGTGCGGCACGTCCGTCCAGACCTGCTTGTGCTCCGTCACCGTGCGGGGTTCCTGCACGGTCACGCACTTGTTCACCTGGTAGGAGTACGGCTCGTCGGCCCAGACTTGCTTGTGCTCGACGACCTTCCGCTTCTCGTTCTTCGTTTCGGCGACGTTCTCCGTCCACGTGTACTTCTCGTCCTTCTCGACGGGCTTCATCACCTTGACCGGCACCTGCCGGGTGCGAACCTCGGTCTTGTACCGGGTGACCACCTGGGTCGTCATGGCCGGGGCGGCCGGGGCGCAGGGGGCCGCGGCCGCCGCGCACGGGGCCGGGGCGGCGCACGCCGCCGGGGCCGGCTCGCAGCCGCCGCACCCGCCGCGGTTCTTGCCGCCGAACGCATAAGACTGGGCCGGGGAAGTGGCGAGCCAGGCGGCCGCCCCCAGAATCGCCGCTGCGAAAACTCGACGCTTCATCTGAGACTCCAGAGACAGAGGAATTTGGACCGGCCCGGCTCCGTGGCGGGCTGGGCGAACATTGCTGGGCTACCTCCGTCCTCCCTGACGAATTGCGTTACTTATCTTGCCTACCCTGTGCAAAATGACCAGTTGTCGCAAAGCATAGGGGTTTCCAACAACCCCGACAATAAAAACTCCTCACAATCCGAAGTTTTTTGCTTTTCCCGACCGCCCGGTCGGGGAGACTTTGCGGATTGGTTCTGGCGAACGGCGTGCCGCGGCCATACGATTTCCCCACCGCCATCCACGGGTCGGGCCGCCGCCCGATCATCTCTCCGGGAGTTCCGCAATGCTGCGAGTTCGCAACCTGATCTTGACCCTGGCCGTCACCGGCTTGGCGTTCGCGAGTCCGGCGACGGCCGACGACAAGGACGGCTGGGTGCAGCTGTTCAACGGCAAGGACCTGACCGGCTGGAAGATGGTCAACCCGCCGAGCGGCGAGTTCGAGTCGGTCACGGAGAAGAAGAACGACGACGGGAAGGTGATCGCCTACGTCGGTAAGACGAAGGCGAAGAAGGGGAAGGACGGTAAGGAGACGCCGAGCCAGGAAATCACCCTCTGGCAGGTGAAGGACGGCACGATCCTCGGCGGCGGCCCGGCGAGCCACCTGTTCAGCGAGCGGGGCGACTACGAGGACTTCCACTACCGGATCGAGGCGAAGATCAACGACAAGGGGAATAGCGGCCAGTACTTCCGTACCGAGTTCGGCCCGAACTTCCCCAAGGGCTACGAGTGCCAGATCAACGCCACCCACGTTGACGCCGTGAAGTCCGGCAGCCTCTACCCGGCCAACGGCATCGACCGGGACGAGAAGCACCTCGTCCGCAAGGCGAACCACAACCCCGACGAGTGGTTCACGCAGGAAGTCATCGCGGTGGGGCCGAAGGTCACGATCATCACCAACGGCAAAACGATGGTCGAGTACACGATCCCCGGCGACAAGTGGTTCAAGAAGGGCCACTTCGCGCTGCAGGGGCACGACCCCGGCTCGGTGATGGCGTTCAAGAAGATCGAGGTTAAGGAAATGAAGAAGTAGGCCCTAAAAAGCGCCGTGAAAGCCCGCGGGCGAACGTCCGCGGGCTTTGTCGTTGAATAGAAATAGCCCAGACTCGCGCAGGGCGGTTCCCGAATGTCGTTGCTCCGTTGGTTCACGAAAAACTGGGCGAACACCACCGAGCCGACGCACCCGGACCTGTCGCCGCTGGAGCTGCCCGCCCCCGTGCCGGAGGCCGCGGCGCGGGTCAAGACGGCGGCCGGCACGATTCGCGGTTGGTCGGTCCACGCGGAAACGGACTCGACCCTGCACCTCCTCCGACGGACGCGGGTGTTCCGGTTCGTGGATGACATCAAACTGACACTGGAACCGACGGCGGCGGGAACGCGCGTCCACGCCGAGAGTCGAAGTCGTGTCGGGTCCGGCGACCTCGGGCAGAACCGACGGAACATCCTGGAACTCTGGAAGGCGATCGCCTCGGCATCATGAGTAAGACCAACATCCTCGTCATCGGCAAGGGCGGCCGCGAGCACGCCATCGTCTGGAAGCTCGCGCAATCGCCCCGCGCCGGGAAGATTTTCTGCGCCCCCGGCAACGCGGGCACGGCCATCGACGGCATCAACATCCCGTTCGACGGGACCGACGCGAACCTGTGGGACCGCCTCGCCCGCACCGCGGACAAGGAGGGCGTGAAGCTCGTCGTCATCGGCCCGGAGGACCCGCTGGCGAACGGGTGTGCCGACTTCTTCCGCGGCCGCGGGTTCAAGGTGTTCGGCCCGTCGAAGGATGCCGCCCGGATCGAGGCGAGCAAGGTGTTCGCGAAGGAGTTGATGCGACACGCCGACGTGCCGACGGCCGAGTTCCGCGTGTTCGACCACCCGGCCGCCGCCCGGACGTACATCGAGACGCGGGACTACCCCGTCGTCGTCAAGGCCGACGGCCTCGCGGCCGGCAAGGGCGTCGTCGTCTGCAAGGATTCGGCCGAGGCGCTGAAGGCGGTCGAGCGGATCATGGTGAAAGAGGAGTTCGGGGCGAAGGCCGGGCGGCGGATCGTCGTCGAAAAGCGGCTGGAGGGCGAGGAACTATCGATGCTCGCCCTCGTCGCAGGGCGGGTGATCCTTCCCCTGCCGCCGACGCAGGACCACAAGGCGGTGAACGACGGCGACAAGGGGCCGAACACCGGCGGCATGGGGACGTACTGCCCGGCCCCGGTCGGCACGCCGGAACTGGTGGCGCAGGCCGAGGCGAGCGTGTTCGTGCCGACGATCCACGCCATGAAACGCGGGTTCAAGGACGAACGTTTTCCGTTCAACGGTGTCCTCTTCGCGGGGCTGATGCTGACGAACCAGGGGCCGCGGGTGCTGGAGTACAACTGCCGGTTCGGCGACCCGGAGACGCAGGTCATCCTGATGCGGCTGAAGACCGACCTGCTCGACCTCCTGGAGGCCGTGGCGGACGAGAACCTCGGCGAGTTCGAGGACGGCAAGTTGGAGTTCGACCCGCGGCCGGCGGTGTGCGTCGTGATGTGCAGCGGCGGCTACCCCGGCAAGTACGACACCGGCAAGCTGATCCTCGGCCTGGACGAGGCGGCGGAACTGAAGGACGTGAAGGTGTTCCACGCCGGGACGACGTTCAAGAACGAGCGGGTGGTGACGGACGGCGGCCGCGTGCTGGCGGTGACGGCCCTCGGCGACGACCTGGCGGCCGCGAAGGGGCGGGCCTACGAGGCGGTGAAGCTCATCACGTTCCCCGGCGCGCACTACCGCACCGACATCGCGGACAAGGCCCTCAAGAAGAAGTGACGATGAACGGCTTTTTGGTGATCGACAAGCCCGGCGGCATGACCTCGCGGGACGTGGTGAACCTCGCCCAGCGGTGGTTCCCGCGGAAGACGAAGATCGGCCACACCGGCACGCTCGACCCGCTGGCGACCGGCGTGCTCGTGTTGTGCGTCGGCGCGGCGACGAAGCTGGCCGACCGCGTCCAGGCGATGAGCAAGACGTACCGCACCCGTATCCTGTTCGGCTTCACCAGCACGACCGACGACGCCGACGGCGAGCTGACGCCGAGTGTGGTCGGCGAGATTCCGACGGAAGCGGCGATTCGCGAAATGCTGCCGCAGTTCGTCGGCGAGATTTCGCAGGTTCCCCCGGCCGTGTCCGCGCTGAAGATCGACGGAAAGCGCGCCTACGATCTGGTGCGCCGCGGCACGGAGGTCAAGCCGGAGGCGCGGACGGTCCGCGTGGATGAGATTCGACTGCTTGCCTACGATTGGCCGCACCTGGACCTGGAAATCGACTGCGGGAAGGGGACGTACATCCGCTCCATCGCCCGCGACCTCGGCGAGCGGCTCGGCTGCGGCGGGCTGGTGCAAACGCTCCGGCGAACACGGGTCGGGATGTTTACCGTCGAGCAAGGCATCGGGGTAGACGTGACGCCCCAAGAAGCGATCTCCAAACTTCAACCACCCTCAGTCATTCCTAAGACCTGAAAGCCCAGGGTCGGCCGACCCTGGGCTTTCAGCCCAACTTATACAGCCCGCAGCTCCGCCTCGTTCGCCTCCATCGCGCGGATTTGCGCTTCCAGCTCCGCGGCCTTCTCCCGCGTTTCCTGCACCTGCTCCGGGGCCGCCTTCGCCAGGAACCCGGCGTTGCCGAGCTTCCCCTGGATGCTCTCGAACAGCTTCTTCTTCTCCGCGATCTGCTTCTCCAGCCGCTTCAACTCGGCCGGCACGTCGATCAGCCCGGCGAGGTTCACGTACCCCTCGAACTGGGCGTGCAGGATCGACCCGGCCTGCTTCGGCTTCGCCGCCGTCGGGCCGCACTCGAAGGTCGTAAGGCCGCCGAGCAGTTTCACGAACGGCGCGAGCGCGGTCAGGTCCGCCGCCACCGCGTCGTTGCACTTCACGGCCAGTTCCAGCGGGGCCTTGTCGAGCATGTAGCGGTTGCGGATTTCGCGCACGCCGCGGACCAGCTCCTGCATCCGGGCGATGCTGCTCTCGGTCGAGTCGTCGATGAGCGGGTCGAGGTCGCCCGGCCACGCGGCGATGCACACGCTCTCCTCGGCGGCCTTCGTCGCCAGCAGCCCGCGGGTCGGGGCGACCTCGTTGAGCGCCTGCCACAGCGACTCCGCGAGGAACGGCATCACCGGCTGGATGAGCCGCACGATGCCGTCCAGCACGCCGACGAGCACCCGCTGGCACACCGGGTCCGACCGGCGGCCCTTGCTCATCTCGATGTACCAGTCGCAGAACTCGTTCCACGCGAAGTCGTAGACCAGCCGCGACACCTCGCTGAACCGGTAGCCCTCCAGCGCGGCCGTCACCGCCTTCGCCGTCGTCGCCAGCCGGCTGAGAATCCACCGGTCTTCGACCGGCAGCGCCTTCGGGTCCACCGGGGCGGGCGTGTAGCCGTCGAGGTTCATGAGGATGAACCGGGTCGCGTTCCAGAGCTTGTTCGCGAAGTTGCGGCCCGGCTCGAACGCCTCGGACGCCTGCTTCGCGGTCGGCCGGTCCGGGTCGTCGCTCGTCCACGGGCCGCCGGGCCGGAACTCTTTCTTGCAGTTGGAACACGCGACCTTCTTCGGCCGCTTCGTCTCGTCCGGGTTCGTGTTCTCCTTCTTGAGCGGGACGAACGTGCCGCAGTGCGGGCAGACGTTCGCCACCGGCATCCGGCTGTCCTGCGTCTCCCCGGCCATCGACACCATCTGGAACCGCAGCGCGTCGGTCCCGTAGCGTTCAATGATGTCGAGCGGGTCGATGCCGTTGCCGCGGGACTTGCTCATCGTCTCGCCGAACGCGTCCATCATCTTCGGGTGGATGTAGACGTGCCGGAACGGGACCTCGCCGGTGTTGTACAGCCCGGTCATCACCATCCGGGCCACCCAGAGCGTGATGATGTCCCGGCTCGTCACCAGCGTGCTGGTCGGGTAGTACCGCTTCAGTTCCGGCGTCTCGTCCGGCCAGCCGAGCGTGCTGTGCGGCCAGAGCGCGGACGAGAACCAGGTGTCAAGAACGTCGGGGTCTTGCTCAAAGCCGAGCGATTCCAGCTTCGCTTCAAACGTGGGCTTATCTGGCCCGACACAGACTTGAATCGATGCGTCGCCCGAATCACGGAACTGCTTTAGTTCTGCTTCGGAGAACACAATCCTCGACCTGTCGTGATCCCTCAAGCTTTCCAGCTCGGTGGCAATGTCGTCTCGTTTTTCTTCGTTGCAACCCTTCTCGTCAAACGTCCACACCGGAATCCGGTGACCCCACCAGAGCTGGCGGCTCACGCACCAGTCGCGCTTCTCGCCGAGCCAGTCGAGGTAGGCGTTCTCGTACCGCTTCGGGAAGAACTGCACGCGGCCACCCGTCACGGCGTCGATCGCCAGCTGCGCGAGGCCCGGCTTGCCGTCGTCGCGGTCGGCCATCTTCACGAACCACTGGTCGCTCAGGTACGGCTCGATCGGCGTCTTGCTCCGGTCGCTGTACTTCAGCGGGATGACGCGGTCCTCCTTCCCCTCGTACAGGTCGAGGTCCTCCATCGCCTTCACCACGGCCTCGCGGACCTTCGCCCGCGGCTGCCCGGCGTAGGGGCCGCCGTTCGCGTTGATCGTGCCGTCCGGGTTCAGGATGTTGATGATCCCGATCTGCGGGTTCCGCTGCCAGCAGGCGTAGTCGTTCGGGTCGTGCGCCGGCGTCACCTTCACGCAGCCCGTCCCCAGCGTCGGGTCGGCGAGCAGCGCGTCGGCGATGATCGGGATTTCCCGGTTCACCAGCGGTTGCAGCACGGCCTGGCCGATCAGGTGCTTGTACCGCTCGTCGGTCGGGTGGACGCAGAGGGCGGTGTCGCCGAGCATCGTCTCCGGCCGCGTCGTGCTGAACCGGATGAACGTGTCGGGCTGGCCGACCACCTGGTACTTGAACGTCCAGAACCCGCCCTTCGTGTCCTCGGTGTACGTCTCGTCGTCGGCCACGCTGGTTTGCAGCTGCGCGTCCCAGTTCACGAGCCGCTTGCCGCGGT
The DNA here is from genome assembly GCF_059499385.1 of Limnoglobus sp. NCBI lineage: Bacteria > Pseudomonadati > Planctomycetota > Planctomycetia > Gemmatales > Gemmataceae > Limnoglobus > Limnoglobus sp. Next base: position 7,782 of record NZ_JCABYM010000081.1, read on the forward strand.
AGATGTACCCGTCGCGGAACATGCGGAAGAACGTCTCCCGCACGGCGCGGGCGCACGTCTCGTCCAGCGTGAACCGCGTGCGGTCCCAGTCGCAACTCGCCCCCATCTGTTGGAGCTGGCCGAGGATTCGCTTCTCGTACTTGTCCTTCCACTCCCAGATTTTCTCGACGAGCTTCTCGCGGCCGAGGTCGTGGCGGGTCTTCTTCTCGGTGTTGAAGACGAGCTTCTCGACCACCGCCTGCGTCGCGATCCCGGCGTGGTCGGTCCCCGGCATCCAGAGGGTGTTGCGGCCCTGCATCCGCCGCCACCGCACGAGCACGTCCTGGAGCGTGTTGTTGAGCGCGTGCCCCATGTGCAGCGCCCCCGTCACGTTCGGCGGCGGGATGACGACGGAGTAGTGCTCACCCGGCCGCGCCGGGTCGGCGTGGAAGTACCCCTTCTCGTTCCAGAACTTCAGCCACTTGTCCTGGGCGGCGTGCGCGTCGTAAGCCTTCGGCAGTTCGATCGGCATAACGAAATCCTTTTTTCACCGCAGAGGGCACATGAGGGCACGTGAGAGAAAACCGAAGAGAGAAGAGAGTTCAAAACCCGGTCTTTGAAAATCTCTTCTTGGTTTTCTCTCGTGCCCTCATGTGCCCTCCGCGGTGAATACGGTTTTTATTTCTCTTCGTCTCTGAACAGCTTGTACTCGATGGCGTCCGCGAGGGCGAGCCAGCTCGCCTCGACGACGTTCTCGCTGACGCCCACCGTGCCCCACACGTCGTGGCCGTCGCGGGACTCGATCACCACCCGCACGCGGGCGGCCGTCCCTTCCTTCGGGTTCACCACCCGCACCTTGTAGTCCACCAGCTGCATCTCGTCGAGCCGCGGGTAGTACTGCACCAGCGCCTTCCGCAGGGCCGCGTCGAGCGCGTTCACCGGGCCGTCCCCCTCGCTCACGGTATGCTCGACGGAGCCGCCGACGCGGAGCTTCACCGTCGCCTCCGTGATCGGCGTCGCCGCCTGCGCCTGCTCGATGTTCACCCGGTAGGCCAGCCGCTCGAACCACGGCTTGTACGTGCCGACGGCCTTCTTCACGAGGATGTCGAACGACGCCTCGGCCGCCTCGAACTCGTACCCGGCGTTCTCCAGGTCTTGCACCTGGTTGAGGATCGCCGCCATCGTCGCCTTGTCGTGCGCGATCTGGTACTTCTGCGTCTTGCTCAAGATCGTGGACTGCCCGGACAGCTCGCTCACGAGGATGCGGCGCTCGTTGCCGACGAGGGCCGGGTCGATGTGCTCGTAGCTCGCCGGATTCTTCGCGACGGCGTGCGTGTGCATCCCCCCCTTGTGCGCGAACGCGCTCTGCCCGACGAACGGCTGGCCGTTGCGGAAGTTCATGTTCGCCAGCTCGTAGGCGTACCGCGACACCTCCGTCAGCCGTTGCAAGCTCCCCTTCTTCAGCACGTCGTACCCGTACTTGATGGCGAGGTTCGCGACCGTCGAAACGAGATCGACGTTGCCGCACCGCTCGCCGAACCCGTTCATCGTGCCTTGCACCTGCGTTGCCCCGGCCCGCACCGCGGCGAGCGTGTTCGCCACCGCCACGTCGCAGTCGTTGTGGCAGTGGATCCCGACCTCGGCGCGGACCTCCTTCCGCACGAGCGTCACGACTTCCGCGACCCACTCCGGCATCGTGCCGCCGTTCGTGTCGCACAGGATCAGGCACGTCGCGCCGCCGGCCTCGGCTGCTTTTAGGGTGCGGAGGGCGTACTCCGGATCGAGCTTGAAGCCGTCGAAGAAGTGCTCGGCGTCGTAGAAGACCTCCGGCCCCCGGCTTTTACAGTATGCGACCGAGTCGCCGATCATCTTCACGTTCTCGTCGAGCGTCGCGCCAAGAATTTCCTTCACCTGGAACGCCGACGTTTTCCCGACGATCGTGACCACCGGCGTCTTGCCTTCGAGAAGGGCCTTCAACCCGGTGTCGGCCTCGGGCACGATGTTCTTCCGCCGCGTCATGCCGAAGGCCACGACTTTCGCGTGTTGCAGGTTCAGGTCCCGGACCGCGCGGAAGTATTCCGCGTCCTTCGGGTTCGACAGCGGGTAGCCGCCCTCGATGTAATCGACGCCGATTTCGTCGAGCCGCTTCGTGAGAAGCAGCTTGTCTTGCAGGGAGAAGTTCACCCCCTCGCCCTGGCTGCCGTCGCGGAGGGTGGTGTCGTAGATGGCGATGCGCGTCATGTGAAGATTCCCGTGTATCAATGAAAAACCCCGAAGCGTTCCGGCTCCGGGGTGCGAAGGTGTACTCGAACGCCCAGAGGTCAACTCGTGCCGACGACAACGACGCGCACTCCCTGCGCGGCGGTAATCGCGATCGCGACGGCCGGGGGCAGGAAGGAAGTCGGCACGGGACGCTCCGGGAAAACGTGTGTCGTAGGAACTCTATCTTGTGTTCGGACAAAGTCAACGCCGGCCGGGTTCGGGCGTTGCGCGTTTCCAGCGGTTTTGTGGAACCCGGAGCGGAAGCGATGGGGTGGGGGACCAACACCCCATCGCTTCCGCTCCGGGTTCCACAAAATGCGCGGTTCGGCCGTTGCTTGTTTCGGGCCGGGTCTTCCGGTATCCTCCTATCTGACTCTCGGAGGCCGCCATGCCGACCGACGACTTGGAGGAGAGCCTGACGACCGCCGCCGAGGCCCTGAAGCTGGCCACGCGGGTGGCGGTCCTCACCGGGGCGGGCGTCTCCGCCGAGAGCGGAGTGCCGACGTTCCGCGCGTCCGACGGCCTGTGGGAGGGCCACCGCATCGAGGACGTGGCTACGCCGTTCGGGTTCGAGCGCGACCCGGCGCTCGTGTGGAAGTTCTACAACGCCCGCCGCTCGAACGTGAAGACGGTGAAGCCGAACCCCGGCCACCTCGCCCTCGCCGCGATGGAACGGCACTGGGGTGAGAGCTTCACGATTGCCACGCAGAACGTTGACGGCCTGCACCAGCAGGCGGGCAGCACCCGCGTGCTTGAGGTTCACGGCAGCCTGCGGCGCACCCGTTGCACCAAGTGCGGCGAGATTCGCGACCGCGAACTGGAGGTTCTTCCCGACCTCCCCGCGTGCGATTCCTGCCGCGGGCGGTTGCGGCCGGACATTGTCTGGTTTCACGAGTCGCTGCCGGACGAGATTTGGTGGAACGCCCAGCACGCGGCCGGGCTGTGCGACGTGCTGCTCGTCGTCGGCACGTCGGCGGTCGTCTACCCGGCCGCGAACCTGATCCCGATCGCGAAGCGGTCGAAGACGCCCGGCGCGACCGTGATCGAGTGCAACCTCACCCGCACCGAGGCGAGCGCGATGGCCGATATCGGGCTGTACGGCCCGTCCGGCGAGACGCTGCCGAAACTGTGCGAGCGGATAGGGATCACATAGTAGTAGGCACACTCCGTGTGCCGTCTGCTGAGTGCCACGGAGACTCGGGCGAACTCCCCGCGGCGGAAAGGAAACGGCACACGGAGTGTGCCTACTACTTTGAGGATTCGATGACCGCGAAGCGACTGGACGGAAAGAAGCTCGGCCAGGAGATGCGGGCCGCGATGGCCGCCGAGGTGACGGCCCGCGTCGCGGCCGGGAAGCGGCCGCCCGGCCTCGCGGCCGTCCTTGTCGGCGAGAACCCGTCGAGCCACACCTACGTCCGCAACAAGCGGAAGTCCTGCGACGAAATCGGCATGGCCAACTGGCTGCACCACCTGCCGGCCGATACGACAGAACAGCAACTCCTCTCCCTGATCGACACCCTGAACGCGGACCCGGCGGTCCACGGCATCCTCGTGCAGCTCCCGCTGCCGAAGCAGATTCGCGAGGAAGCCGTCATCCACGCCGTCTCGCCGTTGAAGGACGTCGATTGCTTCCACCCGGAGAACGTCGGCCGCGTCACCGCCGGCCACCCGCGGTACTACCCCTGCACGCCGCACGGGGTCGTGCAACTGGTGGCCCGCAACGGGATCGCGTGGGCCGGCAAACCGATCGTCGTGGTCGGGCGTAGCAATATCGTGGGCAAGCCGTTAGCCTTGATGCTGATGCAGAAGCCGACGCCCGCCAACCCGGCCGGCGGGGACGCGACCGTGACCGTCGCCCACACCAAGACGGCGAACCTCGCCGAGGTCTGCCGGGCTGCCGACATCCTGATCGCCGCCGCCGGGCAGCCGCGGTGCGTGACGCCGGACATGGTGAAGCCCGGCGCGGTCGTGGTGGACGTGGGCACGACGGTCGTGGACGGCAAGCTCCTCGGCGACGTGGACCCGGCCGTCGCGAACGTCGCCGGGTGGCTCTCCCCCGTGCCCGGCGGCGTCGGGCCGATGACGATCACCATGCTCCTGTACAACACCCTCCGGGCGGCCGAACGAATCGACGGTTGATCGGGAACCCCACATGAACCTGAACCTCACGGCCTTCACCCGCTACGGCCTGAACGCGCTCGGCCTCCTCGGCGTGTCCGTCGCGCTCTACTTCGGGTCGTCGATCTTCATCCCGTTGACCATGTCCGGGCTGCTCGCCGCCCTGCTGTACCCGCTCGCGTGCTGGCTGCACCAGAAGATCAAGCTGCCGTGGTTCTTCGCCTGCTTCTCGTCCATCATGATCCTCGTCCTGATGGCCGGCGTCGTGTTCAGCATCGCGGCCGTGGCGATCCCGCAGTTCATCAACCGGCTGCCGACGAGCGAGGAGGGGCCGAACGGGTGGAAGCGGAAGTACGAGGACCTCGCCCAGAACCTCAACGAGATCCTCCCCGGTCGGGTGGCCAGCGTGCTGCCGCCGAACGCCGACGACTCGAACATCTACAAGAGCATCAAGGAACTGTTCACGCCGAAGAACGTGGCCGACAGCATCAAGGAACTCCTCGCCGTCGGCCTCCGGCAGCTCACGGAGCTGCTGCTCATCCTGTTCATCGTCCTCTTCCTGCTGATGGAGGCGGAAATCCTGGCGAAGAAGGTGCGGGCCATCTTCGGCACGCGGGGGGACACGCAGACCCGCGTGACGAAGGCCCTCGCCGCCATCGCCGAGTCGATCCGCATGTACCTGTACTGGCGGACGCTCGTGAACTTCGGCCTCGCCATCATCCTCGCGATCTTCTACCGCTCCCTGGGCCTAGAGCAGTACGCCTTGTGGGGCGTCATCACGTTCGTGTTCACCTACGTGCCGTACATCGGGACGGTCGCGGCCGGCGTGCTGCCGATGCTGGAGGCGATCATGCTCGGCCAGCCGATGATCGCGCTGTTCATCATGGTCGTGTACGCCGGCGTCGTGACGTTCGAGGGGTACATCATCATCCCGCTCGTCATGGGCCGGAGCATGGACCTGAACGCGACCACGGTGATGATCGCCTGCCTGTACTGGAACCTCGTCTGGGGCATCGCCGGGCTTTTCCTGGCGATGCCGCTCATGGCAATCATCAAGGAGGTGCTGTTGCACGTCGAGGGGTGGGGGCCGTATGGCGACTTGTTGAGTTCCGAGGACACGTCCGGCGGCCCCGGCCCGGCGCTGCCGCAGGTCCCGCCTGGCGAGGAAGTGGACCCGATCCCCTTGAAAGTGATCGACGGCGACGCGACGATAGTGATGGAGGACTCGCCCGCAGACGCGGCCGGCAGCCGCATCCACCCCACCGTCTAACGCAGGAGGCCGACGTGCGCCGACGAGACTGGGTGGACGACTGGCCGATGATCCAGCGTTGGCAGGGGGCCGGCCGGCTGACCGACTTCGACGGCAGCGAGTACCCCCGCACCGACCGGACGCGGGTGGCCCTGGCGCTGGGCATCGTGTCGCTGTTGATCGGCCCGCTCGGGCTGATCGCGTGGCTGGTCGGGGCCGACTGCCTGAAGGCGATCGAGGCCGGCGAGATGGACCCGGCCGGCGAGTCGAACGCCCGCGTCGGCCGGCTCCTCGGCATCATCGCCCTGTGCATGTTCACGGTGAAGGTGACGACGCTAACGATCCTCTTCGCGTTCGTCCTCGACTGGCCGGTGTGGTGAGCGACTTTGTAGGGCGGGTCAAGGCTTTGCGCCGACCCGCCGGGGGTACCGCAACCACAATCCGGAAACGACGAGGGGCGGGGATCGCATCGGCGGGTCGGCGTAAAGCCTTGACCCGCCCTACAAATCACGAACTCACGTCAACTGACCCCTCAACCGCTCCATCGCTTCCTTCGCGTCCCAGTACTTCGGGTGCTGCTCGTAGGCCGTCACCGCCTCGTAGAACTTGATCGCGTTCTTCACCTCGCCGCTGCCCTCGTAACTGCGGGCGAGGTTGAACAGCGTGTCCGCCCCGCTCTTGGAATATTCGCGGTAGTCCTGGAAGCAGCGGACGGCCAGGTCCGGCCGGTTCAGCTCGTTGAGGTACAGGTTGCCGGTGATCTTCGTCGCCTCGTACCACGCGTCCTCGTCCGCCGACCCCTTCGGCTTCTGCTCGCGGATGTTCTCCAGCTCGAACAACGCCCCGTCGCGGTCGCCCTTGCGGAGCAGGCAGCGGGCCTCCATCAGCCGCACCGTCGTCGCGGCCGGCTGCATTACCTTCGCCAGTCGGATCAGGTGCAGCGCCCAGTCCAGCGAGTCGGCGTCCACCTCCCGCTGGTCGAGGATTTGCTTCGCCTTCCGGGTGCAGTAGTCCACGTCGAAGAACTTCTCCACTTTCTCCCGCACCTCGGCCAGTTTCTCGACCTCCACGTTGAAGTAATACTTGTCCTTCTTCGCGAGCAGGTCCTTGTCCGTCGGGCTGTAAATCAGGGCCGTCTCGGTCATGAGCAGCGCGTTCAGGATCGCGTTCGGGGCGGCCTTGTTCTGCTCGTACAGGTCGGCCATCTTGCGGTACGATTCGAGTTCGTTCCGGCCGCCTTCGAGGTAAAGCCGCAGGTCGCCGATGGCGGCGTCGTAGTCGCCGCGGGCCTCGGCGTCGGCCGCGAGTTGCCGGAGCGTGGCGAAGTAGAGCGCCCGCTGGTCCTCGGCGAGTGACTTCGGCCCGATCTGCACGCCGGCCCGCTTAACCTGTTCGAGGTAGCCGCGGGCCTCGTCCGGCCGGCCGGCGGCGGTCGCCACGTCCGCGAGCTTCTTGAAGATCGTCGGCCCCCGCTGCGGCAGCCCGCGGCCGGCGACCCGCAGGTAGCCCATCCCCCGATCGCGTTGCTCCGGGTCGGCGTTGTCCGCCAGCGCGAGGCCGAGTTGCTCGACGTAGTCGTAGTTGAACTCCGTCGGCAGCCCGGACGCGGCGTCGGAAACGAACTCCGTTTCCGTCAGCGACGCGTACAGCACGGTCTTCAACTCCTCGGCCGCCCCGTCGGTCGGCGTCGCGGCGAGTTGCCGTTCCGTCGCGGCGATGGCCTCCATCCGACGGCCTGGCTTCGCGAGTTCGCTGCCGCCGAGCCGCTTCGCTAGCTCCGGGTGAAGCCGTATCGCCAGGTCCCACGCCGGGAACAGGACGGCCTTCCGCGCCGCCGCTTCGTAGGGCGTTTCCGGGCTGAGCAGCTTCGCCAGCAACTCGGCCGCGGCGTCGAACTGCTTCGCGTGCGTCAACGAGATGACGCGGAGGTAATCCACCCGCGCCATCAGCTTCGGCGACTGCTGCTCGACCAACTTCAACAGCCGCTCGGCCTTCTCGCGCTCGGCCGCCGTCGGGGCACGGCCGCCGACGAGGTATCCGGACGCCTGGTCGAGGCAGAAGCCGTAGTCGAGGTGGCGGAGGAGTTCCGCGTCCGGCGGCAGCTTCGTGACATCAACTTGATGGTGCAGCGCGATCATCCCCTGGCTGGCCAACTCGTTCCGCGGGTCGAGCCGCAGGGCGTGGCGGAACGAGTTCACGGACTTCAAATGGTCGCCGATCTGCAACGCCGAATAGCCGCGCAAGGTGTGTTTGAAGACACGCAGCCCCGGAAGTATCCGCGTCGCGTACACGAAGTAGACGATCAGCGGCGCGAGGAGGATCAGCTTCCCGGCGAGTTGCTCGATGCCGGATTCGAGGCCGAACAGGTACAGGCCGATGCCGAGGGCGGCGCAGATGGCCGCGATCTCGACTTCCGATTCCTCCGCCTCGCCGCAGAACGTGAGCAAGTAAAAGAACGGCAGCCCGGATAGCAGCACGATGGCGAAGTTCCGCTTCGCCACGTTGCCGTCCAGCAAGTTGTAAAGTTCCAAGTAATGGATCGCGAAGTAGACGAGCGCCGCGCCGACGATCGCGCCGAAGGCGAACCGCCAGAGCCAGTCCTTGACCTGCCGCAGCTGGTGGAACCCGTACCCGAGGACCGCGCCGCCGAGGACGAAGTACGCGAGCCAGCCGGTGACCGGTTCCTCCGAGCGAACGTCGATCTGCGTGACCAGACCGAGGGCGAGGCCGAGGATGAGGCCGATGTAAATCCAGTACGGGCTTTCCAGAACCACTACCAGCGGGAACGCCTTCGGGTTCGTCGAGGGCTTGAACCCGCGGCGGATTTGCACGGCCGCCCCGACGACAAGGGCCAGCGCCAGCCCGCCAACGGCGAACCCGAGGATCGTGCCGAACCGCGGCCAGTCCGGGGCGTTCGGCGGCAGCACCAGCGCGAGGTAGGCCCACAGCCCGAGGAAGACGCCCTTGAGCAGGTATTCGCGGAGGATCGGCGGCATGGCCTCGGTTCACCAAAGTGGGTCGGGAGGGTTACCGTTGAGGATAGGGACACCCGCGGACGGGTGGAAGTCCGCCCGGCGGTCATTAAAGTCGTGGGAATTCGTTTCCACCGGTCCGGCCGGCGGGATATATTTTCGTGGGTCGGCGGGCGCGGTGGTCGCGCTCGCCGCCTCGACTTCATACCAGATTGGGGATGCCCACGATGACGACCGCTCGACGGCTGCTGGCCTGCCTCACGATCGCGGCCTTCTCGCTCACCCTCGGCGCGTTCGCCGCGGACGAGAAGAAGACGCCGACCAACAAGGAGATCATGGCCAGTTTCAAAGGCAAGGACAACATCCTCGGCAAGACCGACAAGGCCGCGACGGCCGGGAAGTGGGAGGACGCGCAGAAGTATAGCAAGGAGCTGAAGGACCTCGGCGAGGCGATCGGAAAGAACACCCCGAAGAAGGGCGCGAACGACAAGGAGTCGTGGACCAAGCACACGAAGCTATTCACGGACGGTGCCTCCGCGATTTCGGACGCGACGGACAAGAAGGACGCGAAGGCCGTTTCGGCCAGCGTGAAGAAGTTTCAGGCCATCTGCAGCGACTGCCACAAGAGTCACAAGTAAGCTGAAACCGTCCGCCTTCCGACGGCCGATCCTCGCGGGTCGGCCGTTCCCGTTTCCGGAGCCAGTCATGAACCGCCGCGACGCCCTCCGCACGACCGCCGCCCTCGCCGCCGGGACCATGTTCGCCCGCGCCGCCGACGCGAAGCCGAAGCGCGTCGCGAGCGTCAACAGCGTCTACTACAAGCTGTCGCACGCGTACCACATCGCGGGCCGGCTGATGTTCGGCTACACCGTGAAGGGGAAGCACCACCAACCGAATTTCCAGGTCGTGCGGATGTTCAACGACCAGTACCACGCCGATGGCCGGATGCAGGACCTGTCCCGCGGGCTGGCGAAGAAGAAGGGGTTCGAGATCGCCGACTCCGTCGCGGCGGCGCTCGGCGGAAAGGGGCAGCTTGACGTCGATGGCGTGCTACTGATCGTCGAGCACGGCGACTACCCGCGGAACAAGCTCGGCCAGATTCTCTACCCGCGGTTCGAGTTCTTCGAGCAGATCGTGGACGTGTTCAAGGCGAGCGGCCGGTCGGTCCCGGTGTTCGTGGACAAGCACCTGTCCTACGACCACGCGAAGGCCCGGAAGATGTACGACACGGCGAAGGCGATGGGCTTCGGCCTCATGGCCGGGTCGTCGCTGCCGGTGACGTGGCGGCGGCCGGAATGGGAACCGGACGCCGGGGCGAAGATTCAGGAGGCGGTCGTCTGCTACTACTCGGACCTGGAAATCTACGGGTTCCACGCGCTGGAAGTGTTGCAATGCCTGCTCGAACGGCGGGCCGGCGGCGAGACGGGCGTGAAGTCGGTGACGACGATCCAGGGCGACGAGGTGTGGAAGGCGTGGGACCGCGGCGACTGGGACAAGAACCTGGCGGAGGCGGCCCTGCGGCGGAGCGCGAGCCGCGACTACGGCACGCCGCGGGACCACGTGGAGAAGCCGACGGCGTTCAAGGTCGAGTACCTGGACGGCACGCGGGCGACGCTGCTCAACCTGCCCGGCTACGTGGCCGACCTGACGGCCGCGGTGAAGGTCGCCGGCGACCCGACGCCGCACGCGACGTGGTTCGTGCTGCCGCAGCCGCCGGGGGCGCGGTTCTTCGACCCGCTGACGTTCCACATCGAGACGTTCCTGGCGACCGGGAAGTCGCCGTACCCGGTCGAGCGGACGCTGCTGACGAGCACGGTACTGGACTTCGCCCACCGGTCGTTGGCGGCGGGCGGCGCGACGGTGGCGGACCCGGCGATGAAGATCGCGTACCAGCCGTCCGGCGAGTCGCACTTCTTCCGCGGCCCGTACAGCGACGATTGATAGTAGTAGGCACACTCCGTGTGCCGTCTCCTTCATGCCGCGGTGAGTTCGTGCGAGCCGCTGCGGCCGACAGCAAACGGCACACGGAGTGTGCCTACTACTATGTGATGATCGCCTTGATCGGCTCGCCGTGGTCCACGTCGAGCCGCTTGCGGCCGGGCACTTCCAGCTTCCGCGAGTCGAGGCCGAGCTGCTTCAGGATCGTCGCGTGAACGTCCGTCACGTAGTGCCGGTCTTCCACGGCATGGAACCCGATCTCGTCCGTCGCCCCGTGGACGACGCCGCCCTTCAGCCCGCCGCCGGCCATCGCCACGCTGAATCCGTAGATGTGGTGGTCGCGGCCGTCGCTCCCCTGCGTCCCCGGCGTGCGGCCGAACTCGCTCGCGAACACCACCAGCGTTTCCTTCAATAGCCCCGTCCGCTTCAAGTCCTGGATCAACCCGGCGATCGGCTTATCGACGGCCTTGCAGTTCGCGGAATGGTTCGCCTTCAGCCCGCCGTGCGCGTCCCAGACCCCGGCCCCGCCGGCCCCGTGCTGCACCTGCACGAACCGCACGCCCCGCTCGACCAGCCGCCGGGCCGCGAGCATCTGCGACCCGAAATCCTTCGTCGCCGGCTCGTCGATGCCGTACAGCTTCTTCGTCTCGGCCGTCTCCTTCGAGAAGTCCAGCACCTCGGGCAGCGACTTTTGCATCCGGAACGCCAGCTCGTAAGACTTGATCCGCGCTTCCAGTGCCGCGTCGTTCGGGTACTGCTCGCCGCGGAGCTTGTTCAGCTTGTTAACCAACTCGAACCCGGCCCGCTGCTCCGCGTCCGCCAGCGGCAGCTCCGGCTTGCCGTAGTCGAGCGGGTTCTTCGGGTCGATGCGGATCGGCACGGCGTCGTGGGCCGGGCCGAGGTAGTGGCCGTCCTTGATGTTCCAGTACTCCCGCTTGCCGACGCTGACGAACTGCGGCAGGTTCTGGTTCAGGCTGCCGAGGCCGTAGTGGACCCACGCGCCGAGCGTCGGGAATTCGCCGTCGAGCATGTGGCGGCCGGAATGGAACTGCGTCTGCGCCCCGTGGTTGTCGTCCGTCGTGTACATCGACCGCACGACCGCGAGGTCGTCCGCGCACGCCCCGAGGTGCGGCAGCCAGTCGCTGACCTCCATGCCGCACTGGCCGTACTTCTTGAACCCGACCTGGAGCGGGTAGAGGACGTTCCGCTGCTGGCCGTTCGCGTCGTTCACGACGGTGACGCGGGCGAGCTTCAGCTTCTCCGGGTTCTGCGCGTCCTTGTACGGCGTCTGCCCGATCGACTTCCCGGCGTACTTGTTCAGCTCCGGCTTTGGGTCGAACGTTTCGAGGTGGCTCACGCCGCCGTTCATGAAAAGCCAGATGACGGACTTCGCCTTCGGGGCGAAGTGCGGCTTGCCGTCCGGCGGCGACCACTTGCCGTCGGAAGCGTACCCGTCGCGGTGGAGCATGGCGGCGAGCGCGAGGCCGCCGAACCCGAGGCACGACGAGGAGAGGAAGCGGCGGCGGAGCATGGCAAACCCTTCAAACGAAAACCGTGTTAACCACGAAACACACGAAAAGACACGAAAGGAAAACAAGAACAAGTTTTTGTTTTCTGTCTTCCTTTCGTGTCTTTTCGTGTGTTTCGTAGTTAATTCATTTCAGCGGATCGTCACGAAGTCGTTGTGGTTTAGCAGCGACTGCACGAGCAAGAGCCGGGCACGCTTCGCCTTCTCGTCGGCCGTACCACTCGCCAGTTTTCGGAACTCGTTCAGCGCCTGCTCGCACGCGGTGCGCTCGTCGGCCGTCGGCACGCTCCCCAAAATCAGCGCGAAGCCCGCGGCCACGAATTCCGCGTCCGACTTCGCCGTCAGCTTCGTCGCGATCTTCACGGCCTGCGACATCGCGAACGAGCTGTTCGACAGGGCGAGCGCCTGCTGCGGCACGATGCTCTCGGACCGGCGGTAGCACTCCAGCACGTTCGCGTCGTCGAAGATCGTCAGGAACTTGTCGTGCTCGTTGTGCGACTGGAAGAAGTACACACTCCGCCGTCGGCTCGTCGGCTGCTGCGCCGGCGGCACGGCCACGCCGCCGGGCGTCAGGTCGAGGTCGCCGGCGAGGTGGAGCAGGCTGTCCCGCACCGTCGGGGCGTCCATGCGGAGCGGGTTCTGCCGCCAGAGGTAGCGGTTCTCCGGGTCGCTGGCGGCGGTCGCCGGGTCCGCCGCCGCGTTGCTGGAACTGCGGCGGTACGCGGCCGACGTGACGATGATCCAGTGCAGGTGTTTGACGGACCACCCCTGCTCCATGAACTCGACCGCGAGCCAGTCGAGGAGGGCCGGGTACGTCGGCCGTTGCCCCTTGCGGCCGAAGTCGAAAACGGTGGCGACGAGCGGCCGGCCGAAGTGCCGGGCCCAGACGTGGTTGACCAGTACGCGGGCCGTCAGCGGGTTGTCGCGGGCCGCGATCCAGTTCGCGAGCGCCGACCGGCGGCCGGTGCTCGTCGCCGGGAACGGCTTCGTGCGCGACGCCTCCGGCTCCACGTTCGATTCCGCCGTCTTGTTCGCCCCGACGAGTGGCGTGTACGCCTCGCCCGGCTTTTCCACGGCGGCGCGGGCCTTCTCTAACGCCTCGCGGGCGCGGCTGCTCTTGATGCCCGGCCCGATCCGTTTCGTACCGACGGCCTTCGCCAGAACCTCGTCCGCCTGCTTCAGTGCCCGCTCGGCCAGCACGACGGCCAGTTCTTTTTCCGCTTTCGCCGCGCGAATCGCGGCCGCCTTCGCTTCGGCCGGGGAACCGCTTGCCTTCGCGCGGTCGGCCTCGGCCCGCGCCCGGATCGCCTTCTCCGCGGCCGGGCCGTCCGCCTTCGCACGGGCCAAGTAGTTTTCGAGAACGTGCGGCCGCAACTGCGGCGTCACCGCCTCGGCCGGCAGCTTCACCGCCTGGATGTTCAACCCGTTCGCCGCGAGGAACGTCGGCAGGGCCGGCGCGACGGGCCTGTCCGTCAGCGGTTGCTTGTCGTCCCCGCGGACGAACTTGTACGTCGGCGCGTCGGCGTTGCAGTCGAACGCCCGCGGTAGGCCGTCCTTCTCGAAGTCGGTCTCGCCCGGCAGCATCTCCGTCCGCACCTGGTACGGCTCGAAGAACGCCCGCAGTCGGTAGTAGTCGTCCTGCTTGATCGGGTCGTACTTGTGGTCGTGGCAGCGGGCGCAGTTCCACGTCAGGCCGAGGAACGCCTTCGCCGTGTGCTCGACCGTCTCGTCCAGCCACGAGTTGCGGTTGAACCGGAAGTACTGCCGGGCGAGGTAGCCGGTGGCCCGGAGCTTGTCGAGGTCGTTCGGGTAGAGTTCGTCGGCCGCGAGCAGTTCGCGGACCATTTGGTCGTAGCCTTTGTCGGCGTTGAACGACTCGATCACCCAGTCCCGCCAGTGCCACATGTGCTTCTGGCTGTTGCGGACCTCCGCGCCGAGGCCCCACCAGTCGGAGTACCGCCACACGTCGAGGAAGTGTCGGCCCCACCGCTCGCCGTAGCGTGGTGACGCGAGCAGTTGATCGACGACCTTCTCGTAAGCATTCGGCGAAGAGTCTTTCTCGAACGCGGCGATCTGCTCCAGCGTCGGGGGCAGGCCGATGAGGTCGAGGTAGAGTCGCCGGAGAAGGATTCGCTTGTCGGCGGGCGGTTGCGGCTTCAGCTTCCGCTTCCCCCACTCGTCCGCGAGGAAGTGGTCGATGGGGTTCGTCGATTCGATCTTCGTCGCGGGAACCGTGGGGCGAACCGGCGGGCGAAAGGCCCAGTGGTCGCGCGGGTCGGCCTCTTCCTGATCGTCGGCCGGGAACGTCGCGCCTTCGGAGATCCACGCCTTGAACGCCGCGATCTGCTCCGGCGTCAGTGGCACGCCTTCCGGCGGCATCCGCTCCGACTCGTCGGCCGCCGTGATGCGATCCAGCAGCGTACTCTCGCCCGGCTTCTTCGGCGTGACGACCTTAAGGACGTGCTTCCCGCTATCGAGGCGGAGCTTGCCCTTCTGCGCGAGCGCCCCGTGGCAGGCGTAGCACCGCTCGCGGAGGATCGGCTTGATGTCGCGGGCGTAGTCGGCCGCGTTCGCGGTCGCGGCCAGAAAGAGGATCGAACCCAACAGGACGGGTCGCATGACAACCCTCGGCGGCGGGACCGGGCGGCCCGTGGGTGGGCCGACCGGCGTGCCTACAGTTTACTTCGTCAGCACGAGAATCTCCACCTTTCGGAACTCGACCGGGTGACTTTCCGACTGCAACGAGATGTAGCCCTCGGTCAGCAGCAGGTCCTTCTCGTCCTTGATGACTTTCTTCGCGTCGGCGTCCTTCGGGTCGAGTTGCGGCTGCTCGTACTCCATCACCGTCTCGCCGTTGATGACGTGCTTGACCTTGCCGGAGCCGTGGACCTCTAGCTCGAACGTCACCCACTGGTCGCCGTGGAACGTCTTCGACTTCGAGTTCCGGCAGTGCGGCGTGAACAGCTTGCCGTCGAGCACGATGTTCGTGCCGGGCGAGCACATGTTGCCGGTGGTGCGGTCGCCCTTTCCGCTGCCGCCGAGGAGCTGCGCCTCGACGGACACGGGGAACTTCTGGTCCTTGTCCATCGCCTTCGGGTCCTGGCAGTGTAACATGACGCCGCTGTTGCGGAACGCCCAGCCGGGGCCGTTCTTCACCTGGTCGCCGACGAACCGGTACTCGACGCGGAGCCGGTAGTGGGAGAACTTCTCCTTGTAGAACAGGTGGCCGAAGTTCTCGTCGAACTTCTCGTACTTGTCGTACCGGACCCGGATCGCGCCGTCGGCCACGCGGAACGTGTCGGCGTGATTGTCGCCGTAGGCGTACCCCTTGATCTTCGGCGTCCACCCGTCGAGGTCCTTGCCGTTGAAGAGTTGCCGCCACTCCTCCTTCTTCGGCTCGTCGGCAAGCGCGAGGGAAGTGAAGAGGGTGAGGGCGAACGCCGCATAGAGAAATCGGTTCACGGCCGCGATCCTGGGAGGAGGGTGATGGATGCAGCACAGTGTAGGCGAAGCGGCACGCGGGGGTCAGATTCGCGGGAGCAATTCAACCGTCCCCTGCCCCGCCGCGTCGAGCGTCAGCCCCGCGTCCTGGTGGCCGCGGCGGACGTAGCCGAGCGCGATCGTGCCGCCGAACTTCGGCGACGCGACCGACGACGTGACGACGCCGACCTCCTGCCCGTCGCGGAGCAGCTTCGTGCCGGCGGGGAGCGGTGCGTCGCCGTTCACCTTCATCTGAAGGAACGCGCGGTTCACGAACCCGGCCCGGTCGCGGGCCATGATGATCGGCTCTTGACCGATGAAGCAGCCCTTCTTGTAGTCCACCGCCCGCTCGACGCGGGCGATCTCCATGACGAACCGCGTCTCGTCGATGTCCGGGCCGTACTCCGGCGTGCCGGCCTCGACGCGGAGCGTCTCGTACACATCCGGCCCGGCGACCGTCGCCCCGGCCGCGATCAGCATCTGACGGATTCCTTCCACGTGGTCCGGCGAACAAACGAGGTCAAATCCCAACAGCCCGAGCCGGTCGTGACGGCGGATCGAGCACGTCGCGATGTTGCCGAACGTCCGCTCCATGTGCTGGAACTCGTCGAGCCGCGGCAGCTTGTCCGCGAGCGCGATTTCGAGGAACCCGAGCGACTTCGGCCCGGCGAGGTGGAACTGCGCGAATTTCTCCGTCGCGTCGAGCAACTCGACCGCCTCGGAAATCAGGTAGCGGTCCAGGTGGCCGAATAGCTTCGCCCCGCGGCCGGGGGTCGTCTCCAGCCAGATCGCGTGCCGCTTGTCCGGCGTCAGGACGTGGTACGCCCAGCACTGGAACAGGGTCTTTGCCTTGTGGTCGAGGAAGTACGTCTCGCACCCGCCGCCGAGCGGCAACTCGCGGAGGTCGTTGGTGCTCAGGTTCGTCAAGAACGCCGGCGCGTCCGGGCCGGACGCCTCGACCTTGCCGGCGGTCGAGCGGTCGAACAGGGCGGCGGCCGTCGTCGCGGCGCGGTACTCGGCGGGGTTCATCGGTCCACCATCAACAGGGTTCGGTCGGCGGCCGGGACGACGGCGACCCGCTCGGCCGCGTCGATGAGCCGCTGCAACTCGCGGTCGTTGCCGACGCGGGTGGCGAACAGTTCCTCGGCCGTGTCGTCGTCCACGTTCGCGAGGAAGAGGCGGGTCCGCGTCGCGGCCTTCGCCCATAGGTGGCACGCCACCCAGTCGGCCGGTTTCGCCTTCGCCAGCGCCTTGATCGCGTCCGTTGGTTCGTCGTGCCGGCGGAGGATGGTCACGCCCTCGCCGTCGAGCGCCACCGGCGGCGCGACGACCACGATCCGGCCGCCCGGCGGCACGGCGCGGGTGACGTTGAACACGGCCATCGCCACGTCGGCGAACGTCGCGCGGGGATCGCTCACGACCGCAACGACCGTGTCCGGCCGCTCGGCCACGTCGGCCCGCCAGTGGGCGTCCTGCCGACTCGCGCCTTCCGCCGTGCTGTACTGCAACCCGCCGACGACGGCGAGCGCCTTCGCCCCATCATCAATGACCTGGACGAAGAACGCCGAGCCGATCAGCCCGGCGACCTCGACCGCCTCCGGGTCGGTCGCCACGCCCCGCCGTTGGATCGTGCGGTGGACGGACCGCGTTTCCTCGTCGCTGAGCAGCGGGAAGACGGTCGTTTCCGCGCCGGCGTAGCCGAAGATCGGGTCGTACCGGCGGCCGGTGAGAAGGATCGTGAAGTCGGCTTCGAGAAACGTGCGGTTCAGGTAGACGCGCCGCCCGCCCTTCGTCGTCGCGAGGTAGGCCAGCTTCTTGCGGTCGGCCGGGTCGTGGACCTCGGTTCGCACGTCCGCGAACTCGTCCGGCAGTTCGTCGATCCAGCCGGACGCCTGCGCGCCGGGCAGCGTCAGCAGCGTCACGGCCTCGGAAGGAATCTTCGCCGTCGCGAGGTGCTCGAGGATCGCGGTCACCGCTTCCGCCACGTTTGGGAGCGTTTCGTCTACGACGATGACGACGCGGTCGTCCGGCGTCAGTGCCCGGCGGAGGGGTTCAAACCGGAACGGCTTTTCGAGGGCGTCGCGGACCTGATCGTGCATCGACAGCTGCGAGGCCGCTGCGTCCTGCCGACGGAGTTCGACCCGCTTCTCGGCCGGGACTTCCACCCGCCACGTCTCGTTGCCGAACGATAACTCGGTCGAACTCATTCCACGCTCAGGTTACAGGGGTCGGGACCGTGGAATTATACGCCGCCTTAGGCTCGGGTGGTTCCGGCTTCAGTCGCGCCCCGTACCCCAGAGGGAGCGGGCCGGGCGGCAGCTTCGGCTGCGTCCGCCGGAGGTAAAGCTCCAGCCCGACGCCGGCGAGGAAGATGCCGACGCTGATCCACTGCGAGAGCGTCAGCCCGAACCGGTACGTCGGCTCGATGCGGATGGCCTCGTTGAGGAACCGGTGGACCGCGTACCCGAGCATGAGCAGCACCATCACCTGCCCGTCGTGCCGGCGGAACGGCTGGAACGCGAGCAGCAAAAGCACGAGTAGGACCATGCTGATCGTCTCGTACAGTTGCGTCGGGAAGAACGTGACCGTCCGCGGCGTAAACGTGACGGGCATGCGTTGGCCGTTCCGCTCGACGACGAGGGCGAGTTCCGCCTGGCCGAGCGGCCCGGTGCGGACGTACTCGCCGAAGCTGTCGTGGACGGTGACGCCGAGCTTCTGGAACAGCGGCGCGAGCTTCGCCGGGATGACCGGCAGGTGGGCCGGGTCGTCGGTCTCGATCAACAGTGCTGACGACTTCCCCGGCCGGTCCACGACCGTCGCGGTCGCGCCGTCGAGTTTTGTTAGTTCCTGGGCCTTCGCCAGCGCGTCCGGCGCGCCGACGACTTCGACGAGGAACCGGTTCGGCTTCCCGTTGAACTCGACGACCTTGTCGCCCGGCTGCAACCCGGACCGTTCGGCTGCCGTGCCGGGTTCGACGGCCGCGATGACGGACCGCGTGTCGGACAGCGGCATCTCGTTCCGCGGCTTGATCGAGAAGCCGGTCGTCGTCTGAAGGCCGTGGAGTTGCGGCAGCCGGGAATCCTCGTCGGCCGGCCACGTCACCTGCTTGCGGGCGTGGGCCGGGATGAGCGGGAACTGGCCCGTCTCCGCGGGCAGCGGCATCGGCTGCGCCTCCGGGACGGCGACCTGGCCCCAGCAGCAGCCGTTCAGGTAGCACCCGACGCGGCCGATGGCCATGCCGATGGCGAGCATCGGTGCGACGCCGTCGGCCAGCTGCCACCCGTTGACGCCGAGCCGCTTCACGACGAACTCGCGGAAGAACAGGTAGCCGAGGAACCCGCCGAAGATCGAGCCGTAGAAGACGATCCCGCCGTCCCAGATCGAGATGAACGCGAGGGCGAGGCCGAGGACCGACTTGTCCGGGAATTGGTCGGAGTACTGGATCATGTACACGACCCGTGCCCCGGCGATGCCGGTGGCGAGCAGGAGCATCGACATGTCCTGGAACCGGTCCCACGGCAGCCCGACCTTCGGGATCCGCCACTTGCCCCAGTAGATGACGACGAAGAACGACACCAGGAGCATCGCGCCGAACCCGAACAGCGGCTTGTCGATGAACGGGAAGTGGAACATCACCTGATGCATGTGCGTCCTACCGCGGGGAACGGGCCGAAGGGCTAGTGTACGGACGGGCGGAACGACAGGACAAGGCGAGCCGAGCGGCGGGGGGGGGCCCGGGGGGGGGGCCGGACCCCCCCCGCACCCCCGCCGCGCGCCCGCGGGTAGAAAAAAAAAAAACAAAACCCCCG